>JASGLU010000001.1 GCA_030156825.1 Candidatus Atribacteria bacterium
CTCAGTCCTTTCTTATTCTTGGACACAATATCTGGCAGTTAGAGGACATTTTATCCTGGCAATTGCCAGACAAAATAGCCTGGTAGAAACAATTAAAAAATACAAGACAAATACTACTGAGGAAGGGAAACACCTCCCCCAGTCTCACTCGAATATTTGGAAAAATCTAAATACTCGAGTGAGCGTCTCCTACGTTGTACCTCTTTTCCGTCATGCCCGAAATTAGTAATCGGGCATCTAAGACGGCTTTCTCCTCTTCCTTGACGGGAGAGGATTAAGGTGAGAGTGAGCTTTCAAGTTTCCTTCCCTACTGGAGAGGACTAACCCACTTGCGCTATAAGCTCCAGCAATCAGCCGGTATCAGGATGTTCCTTTTGAGGATTCCCGTTTTCAAGCAACAAGGATTGAATGACTGGTGAGTCAAGGAGTTATGAATTAGGTATACTTAAAAATAGGAATTTTTCTGATAAAAATTTGCTAGTTGGTTTTAACCATCTTCTCGAGTATCTATACGGCTTCCAGTTTTTAAATAGGCAAAAACTGGAAGCCGTATAGGTTTGGCTCAAACTTTGAGTGCTTCTGAATTTGTTGGATAGTTTTATCCAAAAGCCGCTATAGGCTGAAAAACTTTCGATTTTTGGGGTTAGTTGGGATTGACAAATTAAAAGTTCACATTATATAATGTATATAAAGCAATTATATTGCATATTATGCAAAGGAGGTGAGTGAAATTTAAACCATTGTGGTGACTCTTGTTTTCGAGTAGTAGGAAATCAAGTAATAGGGAATGTAAATTTTAAAAAGGAGGTGTGTGGTTGTGCAAAGCTTTAAAAATGTTCGATTTTTGTTATTTGTCTCATTCTTGGTGCTAATAACGTCAACCTTTGCTGGAGCAGAAACCTTGAAATGGTGGACTGGGACTTGGAACGAAAAACCTGCTAAGGAGTTAATTAGTGAATTTGAAGAGCAAAATCCTGAGGTAAAAATTGAACCTGCTTTTATACCGTGGGAAGGTATGAATGAGAAGTACTTAGTTGCTCTTAGAGGAGGAACAGCCCCTGATATTATGTGTATTGCTGTTGGTTGGGTTTATGAATGGGCAAAACCAGGACTATTGATCCCTTTAGATCAATACATAGAAGAATCTAACACCGATTTTGCAGACTGGATGGCTGGCGCTTGGAATACGGCAGTTGTTGATAGCTCAGTTTATAGTATTCCCTATAGAAGCGACTGTTATTGTCTCTTCTATAATAAGGATCTATTTGAAAAGATTGGTTTAAATCCTGAACAACCTCCGCAGAATTGGAATGAGTACCTTGAGCACGCTATAGCTCTTACTAGTGAATCCGAGAAAGTTTATGGATCTGGCATAATATCAGCAGGCGAGCCACTTAATTTAAATGCTCGAGTATTGCCGTTTGTTTATCAAAACAGTGGGTCCGTTGTGAATGAAAATAGAACAAAGGCAGCAATTAATGAGAAACCAGCTGTTGATGCAATTAAGTGGGTCACAGACCTTTATACTAAACACCATGTAGAGCCCCCAAGTAACATTCAAAATAATGCAGATGAAGTTTTCGAGCTCTTCAAAAATGGAGCGGTTGCTATGTGTATGGGAGCACCGTATAATATACCCCTTGCTAAGGAAGCAGGTGTTAACTTAGGGACTGCTCTGTTACCGGCTAATCCTGATACCGGCAGGCGGGATGTTGAAATGGGTGGTTGGAACTTGGCTATTACTAAGTACTCAAGCATTCCTGGCACTGCTTTTAAATTTATTGACTTCTTGGTGCAACCAGATAACATGGCTAGATTGACAAACGCTCTTCCAGCACGCAATGCTGCTTTTGGATCGAAATATATTAATGCAGATTTTATTAATGATCCTTTATACAAAGCACCTATTGAACAGCTTAATTATGGTTTCTTGCTTATGGTCCCTTATCAACAGCAGATCAAGGTTATTATTGCTGAAGAGATACAACATATATTGATTGGAAATAAGGATCCACAGCAGGCTATGGATGACGCTGCTAGGAGAATTGATGAAGTATTAAATAGGTAAGAAATATAATCCTCTTTTCCGTTTTTGGAGAAGTCTTCTCCAAAAACGGAAAAGAGGCAAATGTAAAAGTGGAGCAGCATAACAGGATGGGAGTTGTATGAAATGAAGTTTTTCTACAAAAGAAGACGCGAGCAAGGATTTCTGTATGTATTGCCTGTGTTAGTAATAGTTTTTTTTATCCTTGTTTTTCCATTAATATATAATGTTTATCTTTCTTTTCACCAATCAGACCTTTATTCAATAGACTTAAGTTTTGTTGGATTAAGGAATTATTATGATTTAGTAAGAGATTCGGGATTTTTAAATGCTTTCCAAAATACTCTGATTTGGACATTTTGGTCTGTCTTTTTTCAGGTTCTTCTTGGTTTGGTAGCTGCTATATTGCTTCAGCGAATAAGTTATGGAAAACGTATTTTCCAAATTCTGATCATGTTGCCTTGGATTGTTCCTGGAATCGCTGCCGCTGCTAGTTGGAGATGGCTTTATCACCCTGATTTTGGAATTATCAACTACTTGATGTCGCTTCTGGGCTATGATCCCGTAATTTGGTTGGGCGACCCCAATCTTGCCTTACCCGCAGTAATTGTGGTCAATATTTGGAAAATGTACCCTTTTGCTATGTTAATAGTCTTAGCTAGGTTGCAGGCTATACCCTCAAGCATTTATGAAGCTGCAGAGATAGATGGAGGGAATTCACTACAGATTTTTTTGAGGATTACCTTACCGATGATAAGAGGGGTCCTGTCAATCTTAACATTATTATTAACTATTTGGTCCTTTAATGCTTTCACTTTCATTTATGCTATGACTGGGGGAGGACCTGCTAGGAGCTCAGAAATTCTTGGCTTAAGAATATACCGTGATGCCTTAGAGAATATGTTGTTTGGAAAGGCCGCTGCTGAAGCAATATTTTTATTTATAATAATATTGGCGTTTTCCGTTGTATATTTGCACTATACCTATGATTGGGAGGAAGGTGTTTAAGATGAAATTAATCAAAATAAAACCATCTCAGATTGTTGCGTACCCTTTTTTAGTGGTTTTTGTTTGTTTTAGCGTTTTCCCAATATTTTGGATGGTCAGTAGTGCTATCAAACCATCTACAGAAATATACTCGATACCTCCTAAGATATTTACCTCTTTTACCTTACAGCATTTCCGTTATATGTTGTTTGAAACACATACTATACGGTATTTCTTGAATAGCCTTATTGTTGCTAGTATAACGACGTTGATCTCTCTTAGTTTTGCGCTACCTGGAGGTTATGGTCTTGCTAGATTTAATTTTAAGATGAAAAATGCGATATCTATTGCTATTCTTTTTAGCCAAATGTTGCCGCTTGCTGTTTTATTGATTCCATTGTATATGGTTTTGGCATTTTTGGGCTTGTTGGACACTTATTTAGGACTAATATTAACCTATCTGGGTTTTGCGATCCCTTTAACGACTTGGCTGTTAAGGGGTTTCTTTGCTGGTATTCCTAAGGAATTAGAGGAAGCAGCTATGATTGACGGTTGCACTAGATTCCAAGCGCTGATGAGGGTTTTAGTCCCAGTTGCGATGCCAGCAATTATTGCAACTGGCGTTTATTCTTTTATGGTAGCTTGGGAGGAGTTTTTGTTTGCCCTAAGTTTTACTAGCTCGGATCGAGTTAGAACCCTCCCGATTGGTATTAACAGTTTTATTGGTGAATATGGAGTTGATTGGGGTGCAGTTATGGCTTCGTCAACCTTAGCTTCTTTGCCGATTATCGTGCTTTTTATGATCTTTTATGAGCAGTTTATTAGCACTTTTACTGAAGGAATGATAAAAGGATAAATTTATAATGTAAAGAAAGGTGAATATATATGGGTGATAAGAAAGTAAAAATTGGTATGATTGGTCTTGGTAGAATCAGCAAAACCCATCTTAAGAGCATTGCTCAACTGAAGGAAGCAGAGTTAACTGCAGTATGTGATGTGAATGAAGGAATCGTTAAGGAATTGAGTTTAACATATGGGATTGAAGGATTTACCGATTACAGGAAACTCATTGCTTATCCAGAGGTAGAAGCCATAATGGTTTTAACTCCACCAGAAACTCATTTTGAAATAGTCAATTGTGCCTTGGAAGCCAATAAACACATTTTTTGCGAAAAGCCACTTACTTCTTCGCTAAAAGAGGCTTATAAAATGAAAGAGCAAGTAGTGAGTAGGGAAATAGTTTTCCAAATTGGGTTTACGGAGAGGTACAATGAAGGATATAGAGTAACTCGGCAGGCGATTAGTGATGGATTGGTTGGTATCCCTTTCATAATGAGATCTAAGCGTGATATACCAGGGAGTTTTGTAGAAAATATTGATTGGATTAAAGATTCCAATAGGGGCGGTGGACCCTTAGTAGAGTGTTTAATCCATGATATTGATTTAGCCCATTGGTATTTTGAAAGTAAGGTAGTGACAGTAACAGCCTCTGCCTATAGAGCTCGTTTTAAGCATTTTGACAATGTTTCGTTGCTGTTGGAGTTCCAGAGTGGTGCAATCGCCAACCTAAGTAGCTCTTGGTCGTTATCTGATGATTGTCAGTGGTGTGCCTTTTGCGAATTGATTGGTTCTGAAGGCAGCATAGAAATTAAAAATCCTCCAGAGAGCTGGGTAAAGTTAAGCTCTAAAAAAGCCATTAATGTATCTTATCCTTTTATAAAGGAGAAAAATCATGGGAATACAATAGGGCTTAGAAATATCTCGCTTGACTTACCTCATTATTCTCTTACAAGTGGCGCTTATTTAGTTCAGCTTAGAAGTTTTATTGATTGCATCCTTTATAACCAAAAGCCGTTAGTTGGTATCGATGAAGGCATAAGTGCTTTTGAAGTAGTGATAGCAGCATTAAAGTCTATTCAAGAAAACAAGAAAGTAACGCTTGGGTGAGAGATTTTTTCGTTAGATGTTTACATGGTGAGGTAAACATCTTAGGGTAATAGTTGTAACTATTAAAATTATTGTGGTTGAAAAGATCAAAACAGAAAAAAGGGTGATGATTATGAAAGTCGGAGTGATTGGTTTAGGTTTAATGGGGCAGACGCATTGTGAAACGCTGAGTAAAAGTAAATATATTGACAGGATAGTGGGCTGTGATTTATCTATGGAAGCCATGAGTAGACTGCAAGAGAAAGTTGCTATAGGTGGTTTATATACTAATCACAAGGAAATGCTAGAAAAAGAAAAACTTGATTTAGTTTTAGTTTCCACCAGAGACTCTGAACACTTCAACCCTATTATGGATTCTATAGATGCGGGGATAAAAAACATAATATGCGAGAAACCATTAACTACTAACGTTGAGGAAGCTAGAATAATTACTGATTATGTAAAAAAAAGGAATGTGAATCTAATGATGCTTTTTGCCAGCAGGTTTCTTTCTGCTGAAAAGGCTCTCAAGGCGTGTTTTCAGGAAAACTTAATTGGGAAGATAGTTTACGGAGATGTGAGGTCTGATGACAGCATAATAGTTCCTTGTGGATTATGGGGTGACGAGAGTTATAAATGGGTGTCACAAACCTCGCCCGCTCATTTTCTTATGAGTCATACTGCTGATCTTCTAAGATGGTATCTCTATCCGACGGAAGTGGAAGCAGTTTATGCTATTTCTCAACGAGAAATTTTGAATACTTCAGTAGATTTATATGATGCTTTTATCTTTTTTAATAATGGAATAAAAGTTAGATTAAAGTCAGAATGGATAAAATATATGGATCAGCTAGTAGAATCTTATATTTCTTTTTCGGGACAAGAAGGAAGCATTATTTACAATAGAACTCCATATAAATGTAATTCTAGTTTATATATAACTTCCTCTCGTAAAGTTAATGATGACAAAATTCGGAAATATTTAGATAGGTTAAAAACGCTTCGTTTAGATGTAAACTTAGTTTCAAAAGCAGATGGAGTTGTATCAAAGATTGTTGAAATAGGGCCTGACGGCATTAAAGATGAAGAGTGGAATAAAGCACTGAATTACTTGATCGATGGGATTGTAGAAAATACGCTAACGCCGAGTTCTTACTCAAGCCTTGGTCCCCTACCAATTGTGGATGATGGATTGGAAGCTGTAAAGATAGCATGTGCAATTGAAGAATCAGCAAAGAAAGGAGAGAAAGTATATTTAAGATGAATAGTTATGAAGGGAGGGAGAAGAGGAAGTGAGGTACATTGTTCAGGAAATTATACGAGGTTTTCTTTTCCCTGAGGGTCCGCTTATCTATGAAGGTAGGCTATACCTAGTAGATGCTTACAAAGGGTCTGTTTACTATGTTGTGGGTGAGAAGGAGGTAGTTGAATTAATTAATACGGGGGGAAACCCCACAGGGCTTGCTGCAAACAATGGTGAATTATATATTGCTGATTCAGGTCTTGATAGTGTTCTAAAATATAGTTTTAAAGAGAAAAAACTTGATGGATTCGTGACTCAGTATGAAGGAAAAAGCTTGGAAGCTCCGAATGATCTGGTTTTTGATAGTAACGGAGGATTATATTTTACTGCTCCTCTTGGTTCAGAAAACGAGTCAGTTGGAAAGGTATACTATGTTGATTCTGTTGGGAAAGTTTCTCTTTTTGCTGAGGGTATGAGATACCCTAATGGCGTTTTATTAGATTTGGAGCAAAACAATCTCTTTGTTGCCGAAACCCGTTTCCAAAGAATACTAAGATTTCCATTAGCATCTCCAGGCAACGCCGCAGGTTCTCCTTGTGTTTTTGCTGATCTTCAGGGAAAACCAGATGGTATGTGTTTAGATAAAGATGGAAATATCTATGCGGCTTTATATGGGTCAGGATGTGTAGTTCGAGTTAATCCCCGGGGTCGAGTTGAGGAAATAGTTGAGATTCCTGGATATCAGCCCACGAATATAACTATTAATATGGAAGAGGGTTTTTTTTATGTAACTGAGGCAGAAAAAGGCCAGGTAATCAAAATAGAAGAACTACCGTAGTAAATTTGCTTGAAAGAAAATATGTGGGGAGGTGTAAAGAGGTTGATATTAACAGAACAGGCTTGGCAAGAAATTTCTCAAAAAAGGAAAGAGGGTATGGTAGCCTTACTTCCTGTTGGAAGTGTAGAACAACATGGATACCATGCCCCGTTGGGGACAGACCTTTTTATAGCTGAGTCTCTTGTAGAAAAAGTTTCTAGAGAAAAAGACGTTATTGCTCTGTCGCCTATTCCGGTTGGAGTGTCCGAGTATCATCGTCATTTTGGTGGAACATTATGGGTCAAACCTGAGACTCTTAAACAATATGTTAAAGAGATTTGTGAAAGTTTGTCTTATCATGGTATTAAAAAAATTATTATTGTGAACGGCCATGGTGGTAATAGGGGTCCATTGGGAGAAGTGGCTAGGTATTTGAGAATGGAAGGCATAGCTTATGTTGTAGTTTGGACTTGGTTTGAAAGTGCTCAAGAGGAAATAGTAAAGATATTTGGCAATCTTCCTCCCCTGCATGCTGACGAGGTAGAAACGTCTCTTTTGATGATCATAAAGAAAAACCTAGTAAGGTGTGAATTTCTTAAGAAATCCGCTGAAGGTTCATCTGCTACTTGGGGAGCTTTTCATAAAGGGACGATGATTTCTCAAGAAGTGATTGATTTCTCAAAAAGTGGAGCTACTGGAAACCCAGAAAGAGCAGATTCTGAAAAAGGAGAAAGGTTATTGGAAGAACTTTGTTCTAATCTTATCAGTTTGATTCAATGGTTTCGAGGAGTAAATAGTTTAGATTTGAGTTTTTCTGAACGTGAGTAATGAGAACCAATTAGTAGATAGTTCTGAGAGAAGGAGAAAAATATGATTAAGAGAATTTCCAATCTTGAAAAAGCTCCAAGAGCTAAGGGACCTTATTCCATAGTAGTGGAGTCAAGCAACTTGGTATTTGTCTCGGGGCAGGGTCCTATGGATCCTAATAAGGAAGACTTTGTGAAGGGATTTGTAGAGGAAGAGGCAAAACAGGCTTTTAACAATGTAAGGGTCATTTTAGAATCGATAGGTCTGAGTATCGGTAATATTGTAAAGGTAACTTTGTACCTAAGTAATATGGATGACTATGAAGTTGTCAACAAAGTGTATGCTGAGTTTTTTGGCCCATTCTATCCAGCTCGAACTTGCGTTGAAGTAAGGCGATTACCTTTTGATACTAAAATTGAGATTGACGTAGTAGCTTCCAGAGAGAGTTAAAAACTGAGTGAGGATGACGGAGGTGCAGATCGAGTGAAGATAACTGACATTGAAGTTTATTTTGTGGAGGTTCCGATAAGATCTTTAGAAAAAGGAGGAATTGCTCCTTATTTAGGAAGCCAGGATAAGGTAGGTGTAACCAAAGCGAGGAGCGCGTTATTTAAGCTAGTGACGGATGAAGGGATAGTTGGGTGGGGAGAGATGAATATCTTTATATCTCCTCTGGTAATGATGGCTTTGCTAAATGAATATATTAAACCTCTTATATTAGGAATGAGTCCTTTTGATATCAGAAGAATTATGCAAAAGTTTGAACTTATTTACGATCCCCAGTTTCATATTAAGTCTTTATTAGCGGGGGTAGAGGTGGCTTGTTGGGACATACTTGGTAAATCCTTAGGTAAGCCTATTTATCAGCTTCTGGGTGGGAAAATTAGAGAATCCATCCCTATTGCTTACTGTTTAGGCATTTTAGGAATAGAAGAGACAAAGGATAAAGTTTCACAAGTAAAAGAAGAAGGTTTTAGTACTTTAAAAACTAAGGGTGGTAGGGATACCTATTTTGATATTGAGAGAACTAAGGCTATAAGGAAAATTGGGGGGCCCGATTTTAATATCAGAGTAGACATGAATCAAGGTTACGACATTTTGCAAACCCTTCGTTTTGTCAAGGCTGTAGAGTGTCTAAATTTGGAATATATTGAGCAGCCGTTGAGGGTAAATGCCCTCGATGAATTGAAATCGGTAAGGCAAAGAACAACTGTCCCAATAGGAATTAATGAGGATTGTTATGTTCCTGGTAACTTGCTGAGAGCTGTAAAAGGGGAGTGTATAGATGTAGCTATTATAGATTATGAACCACTTGGTGGAATTAGTGAAATATTAAAAATTGCTAGTTTGATAGAAGAGGCTAATATTCCATTAGTACATCATTGTGGGTGGGATTTGGGTGTTAAATTAGCAGCAATTTTACATGTTGTAAGTGCTCTACCGTCGTTTAATTATCCTATTGACAGTACCTACTTTGTCCATGAAGATGATGTTTTGCTCGAACGTATACCTGTTAAAAACGGATGTTATGTTCCTCCCGAGGGACCGGGATTAGGCGTAGAGATCGATGAGAAGAAGGTATCCGAGTTATCTTTTGTGTGAGCAGAATTTGAGGGGGGAGAGTTATCATGAGGTTTGAAAACCAGGTGGTTTTAATAACAGGTGGTGCTTCTGGAATTGGAAGAGAAACCTCACGTCGTTTTGCAGAGGAGGGAGCGAATGTTTTGGTTGTTGACAAGGACGAAAACCTCGGTATCAAAGCTGTGGAAGAAATAATCGGCAGCAAATATTGCTTAAATAACAGACTGACTTTTGTTAGGGCTGATGTGTCTAAAGACCAAGATGTTTTGTGTCTTGCTCAAAAAGTTAAAGAAAGATATGGTGTAGTTGATGTGCTTGTTAATAATGCTGGTGTTAACCTTAATGAGGATGGTATTCTTGAACATTCTATGAAAGAATTTGAGGAAACGTTTCAAATTAATCTTTTTGGTTATATTCGGTGTATTAGAGCGTTTCTCAGCGGCATGATTTATAAAAAAAGAGGAGTAATTGTTAATATTGCTTCCACCATGGGGCTGAGGGGAGCTGAACATTCCATAGCATATACCCTAACTAAAGGAAGTGTAATAACTTTGACTCAATCTCTAGCTCTTGCCCATGCTAAAGACAATGTTAGGGTAAATGCTGTAGCCCCGGGATTGATAAAGACTCCAGCTACTGAGGGCTGGATAAGTAAGCAGAAAAACCCGGCTGAAGCTAAAGGTATACCCTTAGGAAGAGTGGGCTTACCAAGGGATGTAGCAGAGGCAATATTGTTTTTGTCCTCGATAGAATCTGCGTACATTACGGGAGTGGTTCTGCTAGTTGATGGTGGCCTAACATTAGGCGAATAATTATAAAGCTTTTTGTCTATTTTTCAGACTTTAGAGTTGAATAACAAATAAGGATGAAGGAGAGTGCTGTCGAGTGAGAAAATCTAAATACACAGGAACTTGGGCAGTTTTTGACGAGGATTATAAAAGAGGTTTTGACGATGTTTTTAGAAGATATGCTGAGAATGGCATTAAAAACGTAATGTATGGAGGTATCGCCTTAATTTTCGACATTCATAAGGAGTACTATATTGACACTTGTATCGATCCTTATACAGAAATAGAATATTATAAAGAGGTTGGGGATGTATTTGGCACTAAGGAAATATTGATAGAATCGGATTTTAATGAGGTTAATAGTATTGCTGATAAGTATGGATTGAGCTTACAATTGGTTATTACTCCTGGAGTGAGTGAGCCAATAGTAGCAAAGCATCCCTCAACGGCGGTTGTTGATATCTATGGTAATAAAAGTCCTCATTGGATGTGCCCTTCTAATCCAGATGTTCAACAGTACTTTTTTGGAAGAATTGAAGATATTTTACGGCGCTACAAAATAGGAGAAGTAGAATTGGATGTCATATGTTTGGATTTTTATGATCCTCAGGTGGTGCCTGATTGGGTATTGCCAGAGCTTTATCCTCTTCGTCAATTGGCTATTAGAAATTGCTTTTGTAAGCATTGTATAGAAAAAGCTAAGAAAGCGGGACTCAACTTGGCAAAGATTGAATCAGAAATAAAGGTTCTTAATGACGAGGCTCGTAGTCTAAAGTATGAGCAATTCAAAAAGTGGGATGACACAATAAGAGGGGTATTTGACATTATTAGGTTTGTTTTAAACCATCCAATGTTAATAGATTGGTTAAGATTTAGAGCAAGTGTTGTAGAAGATTTTGTTTTCGACATTAAAAATGTTATCAAAAAAATAAACAGCGATATTCTTCTCTCGAGCGATCTAGTATCTCCAAGTTTTTCTTGGACGCTAGGGCAAATTTATAGTGAACAACCACGTTTGACTGATATTACTAAATTAATGCTTTATCATAAACGGATAGGATCTTTCGAAGTTAAGCCCTTGCGTCGTATAAAAAGTGCAATACCTCAAATAAAAGATGAGGAGTTAATGAGGCAATATTATAGATTAAAGGGGTTCAGTGGTCCTTTGACTTTTGACGAATTTGAAAGAGAAGGAATTGATGCGGAAAACATATATTACGAGGTTAAAAAAGCTAAGGTCGAGGTTGGTCCGGATTATCCGATTGTTGCTGGTTTAGTAGGAGACCCTCCGGCTACAGCTAAGGATGTGAAAGAAGCAGTGAAGATGGCTTATAAAGGTGGGGCAGATGGATATATGTTACATCAGTGGTATGGTAATACTCCTATAGAAAATATTGAAGCATTTGGGGAACAGTTAAGAGAGCTAGGAGAGATAAACGGTTGAATAATTTTTTGGTATTATCCGGCTTGGACTTATTGGCTGAAGGAGTTATGCGATATGAAGGTTGACGTTTTGAGCTATGGGGAACCTTTGGTTCGCTTAACTCCCGAGCGGTTTAAGACTTTTTTGAAAAGCAACTCCTGGGAAGTGGAAATAGGAGGAGCAGAAGCTAATGTTTTGGCTGGTTGTTCCATCCTGGGATTGGAAACTCAGCTATTGGGGGCTCTTCCGGATAACTTTTTGGGGCGAAGAGTTTTCCAGGAATTAAGGAGGTTTGGTATAGGGGTTGACCGTTTAGAGCTCGCAGAAGAAGGAAGAATGGGTCTTTATTTCCTGGAGTTTGCTCATCGAAGAGAAGGAGCCGAGGTGCTCTATGATAGGAAAGATTCTACCTTTTCTCATTTTGAGCTGAAAGAGGAGGATTTTTCTTTGCTTTCTCAGAGTTCTCTTTTACATCTTACCGGCATCACCCCTCCTCTTGGCCCTATTTGTGATATGAATGTAAGAAATCTACTCAGGTTTAAACCTGCCACTTTGGCGGTTTCTTTTGATGTTAACTATCGTAGCAAACTTTGGAGTCCTAAGGAATGTCGGCAATTTATGGAAGAGATAATGGGGTCTGTAGACGTTCTTTTTATCAAAGAAGAAGATTTACAGATTATTTGGGGGTTGGAAAATGAGGATTACCGGGAGAAGTTAGCTTTTCTTCAGTCGCGCTATGGAGAAGATAAAATATATGTTTTAACTGCCGGAGAAAAAGGATGTTTTGTGTTGAGTGGAGATATCTCTTTACACCAGCCCAGCTTTGCTACGGAAGTGGTGGATAGAATAGGAGCAGGAGATGCTTTTGTAGCTGGATTTTTGTATGGATATCTGGATAAGAAAAGCCTGGAAGAAGCTGCCTTATGGGGTAACGCTATGGCTTCTTTAAAAATGAGTGTGGTAGGGGACATGCCTATTTTTGACCGTCATTTTGTGGACTCTCTGATTAATTATTCTCAACCCATCGGGAAAAAAGTGAGCCGATAAAATGGTGCCCAAGAGTTCAATTGGCACTTTAGAACAAGCAATAAAGATTCTTGAATTAGTTGTTTTTGGAGAGAAAGGCGGTTTGACCTTAAAAGAGGTAACTGAAAAAACCGGCCTTCACTCTTCGACGGTTTATCGATATCTTAATACTTTTTTACAGTTTGGTTATCTTAAAAAAGAACCAACCGGTCTTTATAAGCCGGGAATTAAATTGCTGGAGCTGGGTAACCATGTTTTAAATAGCTTCGATTTAAGAGAAATTGCCCATCCTTACTTGGTAGAGTTGGTAAACCGAGTGAACCAAACAGCTCATTTAGCAATTAGAGAGGGGGATGAGGCTCTTTATATCGATAAAGTAGAAGGTCCTAAAACCTTACAAATGCGCTCCCGGGTGGGGATGAGAGTCCCTCTATATTGCACTGCTTTAGGCAAAATCCTTTTGGCTTATTCTGATAAAGAAGATGTGGATCGATATCTGAGGGAGGTGGAGTTGAAGCCTCGGGCTCAAAATACTATTACTTCTTCCCTGAAACTTAAAGAAGAACTATCAAGAGTTAAGCAACAAGGCTATGCTATTGACAATCAAGAAAATGAACAGGGTATAGTTTGCGTTGGAGCCCCAATTTTTGATTTTACCGGGCAAGTAGTGGCTGCTCTCAGCGTTTCTGGGTTTTTTAAGGATTTTTCGGGGGGTAAAATCCAGGAAATTATATCTCATTTACGAAAAACAACTGCTTTAATTTCCAAAGGTTTAGGAGGGTCAGTTAGCCAAGGTGCCTAAAAATGAGTTTATACTTTGGTTGTCATTCTTCCGCCGGTGCTTTTGTGGCCAACAGCGGAGGCTGAGTTTGTACTGATTGCTTGCCAGAGATGTTTGTTGTTGTTCTGATTCAACCGTGGGACTTTAGAGCTGTAAAAGGAAAATGTGATAAAGAAAGACCTGACCCCCAAATTTTTGGTTGAAAAATAAAAAATTTTGTAGGGAACCCATAAAGTTTTTAAAAAATATTCCGATATATTATAATAGTATTTAGTTGGTTTGATTTTCTATTTTAATCATTTTCAAGGGCAAACTCTCCGAAAGGAGAGGACGCAAAGCCACGAGCCTAAAGCAGGTTCTGCTAAGGCAGTCGGGTTGCCGGATCTCAACGGTTGAGATTCGTTAAGCAATAACTTTTGGCGCGTCACTCTCGATATTCCTTCGGAGAAGCCCTGAAGGAGGTACGAGAGATGAAGCGCTGGTCTTTCTTCCTTACCATCTTCGGGCTTATCCTGATTATTCTGGTTTCCGGATGCAGTAATTCTATAAATACTCCGGAAACCGGTTTTGACATTTCCTCTTCTCCCACCGCTGGTGGAACACTGGATAAGTTCATTGAGCTTTCTGATAACAAAATCCTTCTTGATGTACCTTTTCTTCCTCAGGTTCCACCTGGTGATTGGGTAAATACCCGTAATTGTGGGCCTACCTGTGCGGTGATGATGCGGGCTTACTATTTTGACATTCAACCCTTCCCTGACCATATCATTCAAGCCAATAACTGGCTTAATGCTCGTTTTGGCCTCCCGATTAACGGTTATAATGGTGACTGGACCAATATTTTTCAGATTCGTGCCTGGCTGGACAGCGAAGATGTGCCAACTAAAGTAGGGATGGGAAATCTGGAACGAGCTCAGGCTATGCTTTCTGAAGGTAAACCTTTTCTGGTGGCAGTTTATTCTAACATGAACCCCAGTGGCGGTGCTAAGCATGCTATGCTGGTAGTTGGTATCGACTCTAACAATATCTATGTCAATGACCCGGGTAAAGTTGCAGGAGCCAACAACTCTTATCCCATTTCTCAATTTCTTTCTGCCTGGGGCGCTCAGGGAAATTGGTATTTAGCTTTGGACTAAAATTAAGCCTCCTCCCGGAAAAGGCAAAGAAGATTGTTAGAGAAAAGGTTATGAGGTCTTCCGCAGATTTGTGAGAGGATGATACTCCTTATTGTTGAAGCTATTTCATCCTCATGCGTTTCTCTCCCTTTTATTTTTCCTCTGGAGTTTTCCTTCAATGGCGGGGGGAAATGTATAATTTCTTCTCCTATTGTTCTTTTCGTTGTTCCCGAAATTTAGCTGGGAATTCATCCTCTTCTACCATGTCTGTAATCTTTAATTAGGCATCTAGATACTTTTAAAACCATAAGCCCCTAATAAAACCATTCAGGGGTGATAGAAGAAGAGATAATGGATTATTCTTCCTATAGTGACTGTCTTACAAAATAGGAGTAGTAGCTACCAAAATAGGAATATTTACCTATAGGATTCCTCCTTTTTGGGGATTATTCTTGTTACAGAAAAGGGACTTAATCCTTGAAAGGAGGAAATAATAATGAACCACAAAAATCTTTTTTTACTGGTGGCCATTATAACTTGTTCTTTGGCTTTAATGGCTGGTTGTGTGAGTTCCCCTCAATTTGGTGCTCCAGAAACAACTGGTGCGACAATAACTGGCCGGGTGGCAACTCCAGAGAGCTGCTTTACTGGTGCCTGTGATAACCCATCTATAACTGATGGTAAACCTCTTCCTTTAGCTACAGCTCTCTTTTATGGAGGAGATAGCGGGCAGCTAAAAATCCAAGGTGAAACTGAGTGTGACGGATCTTTCGGAGTAAGTGCAGGCGGCGAAGGAAGCTACGTTCTCTATACAGTAAGAGAATACCCAGAGGGTTCTGGTAAATATGTGGTGGTTAAAAAAGGCATCAACGGCTCCTCTGGTGATGTGGGTGAAGCTAACGCATATACTACTTCTCAGGTAATTATCTGGGAACGTGCCAACGCTCTTTATGGAGAAGGTTTTACTCCTTTTGATGCTTCCTGGTATGCTCAATATAATTGGGGATGGAGCTTTGACCCCGCTAAATTAGTTCTTCCAGTGAGCGATATTCCTAACCTCCAACCCACTGCTCAGCTTTTGGCTGCAGTAGAGAAGGCTCTATCTGAATGCCGTGACCCGCAGGGAGATGGAGATGTAATATATTATGCTGAAGCAATTGCTAAAACCCAATTCGGTGCTCCTGGCGGTGGTGGAGGTACTACTGGAGGCGGAGGAACTACAATCATTGTTGTCCCAACTCCCACTACAGGTCCCACTTCTGCACCAACAACACTTTACAAAATAACTGGCACAGTATATGTTAAAAGCGAAGAAGGCGCAGCAGTGCCCTATGATAATTCTAAAGGAGCTATTGGATTACGATTAGTTAAAAAGGCCGATAGTAGTAAAATTGAAGATACTTTTACTGAAAACGACGGAACATTTGAATTTTCACCAGTTCCTGCTGGTGAGTATGTAATTAAAATTATTTCTGCCCCCGAAGGCTACGATGTAACTGCTCTTCCTAAGTCTAAAGCTGTGACTAAAGCGACATCGGATGCTAATATTGAAGTGGTTATTGTTAACGCCGATAGTGTAGGGAACAATTTTCTATTGGAAAAGGCCAGTCCAAAAACTCATTTTGTTGATGGCTATGTATTTGAAGATCAGAATAACAACGGGGCTTATAATGATGGCGAGGGAATAGCAGGAATCGAGGTTAAGTTGAACGTTGTCAGCAACACAAAGGTTTCTATTGAGTGGAACAAGACAACCGATGAAAATGGGTATTACAAATTTGTAGGGCTTGAAGATGGGGTTGAGTATAGAGTTAGGCCAATAATTGCAAATACTTCGTATGGAGATGCGACCCCAAATAACTATCAATTTACTATTAATGGGTCGAATTTAAGAGATAAAAATTTCCAACTTAAAAGAGTTCCCGCAGAACAGACCTATTGTATAAGTGGTTATACTTATGAGAATGGGACTACTAGCCCAGTACAAAATGTCACCGTTAAGTTGCTTGATCACACTACTGGCTCTTTAATAGCTAATACCACGTCCGATACTAATGGTTTATACCAGTTCTGTAACTTGTCGGATAAGAAAACATATCGAATCAGGGCAGAAATACCATCAGGATATACTAATGTCGATCCAAATAGACGAGTTATACTAATCAATGGTGCAAACGTTATTGATGCCTCTTTTTGGTTTGTGAAAGCCTCTGCGCCAGTTTATACTCTCACCGGTATTGTGTATGCATCAGATGAAACTTGCGATACTCCATGTGGTGATTGCGATCAAGTAATATCCAAATCTCTTCAAACTGTGGCAGGTGTTAAAGTTGTTCTGAAAAAATACAATACCTCAACTAACAGCTGGGACAAAGTAAATGAAGTGACAACAGATGGGGATGGAGTTTACACTTTTGTTAACAACAGCGCCGGAAAATATCGAATAGTCGTTCCAGTGCCACAGAGTGATTATCCATATGTCACTCCCGAAAAATATGAAATTGATATTGTCACTCTGATAGGTAGGAATCTTGATTTTACTCTGAGCTGCTGTCAAGATAATCCCTGCTGTGAGGTGCCTAAAATCAGGAAACTCACTTTACAAGATGGATGTTCTGATCCAGTTCCATCGTCTTTTAATGGTATAAATATTGACTTTGAAGGACTTCCTGGAATAAGTGGAATGGGAAATTTGAATGGTGTTCTTTGCCCATCTTGTAGCCGTGACTATTGTTTGTGTTGGATTATGGGTGATTTGGAGATGAAACAAGGAAATAATCTGGAATATAAATTCGAAGCATTTTTCATTCCTGCAAGTGGACTTCAATTTGGACCATTCACTATTGGTTCAGAAATGAATAAAGATTTCTTATTGAAAAATATACCGATTAAATCTGGAGAAAGTCTTACAGTTATGATTAAGGCAACAGCTTCTAATAGTTGCGGAAGCGATTTTACCACTGAACAAATTGTTCTTAATTGCCAAGGAGAAGAGCCGGGAATTGGATGTTTATTAGTAAAAGTTTCTAACCCACAAGGTGAAGGTTTTGGAGCTGGTTGGGTAAAATTGCATAATGACAGCCATACATTTGGACCATATAATACAGACAGAAATGGATATTATACGTTTACAAATATACCTGTAGGAACTTATACACTTGAAGCGGGTGTAAAAGGACATCATAATTGGACAAGGCCCTCAAAAACTGTAGAAATTACGGGAGGAGGAACCACTTGCCAAGAAGAATCGTTGCAATACACAAAAAAATAATTTAATAACACATTTACATCAGTTGTAAGTTTCAAGTAGATTAAAAACACCTTCCGGCCAATTGGATTTAATAGATTGTCCGGAGGTGTTTTTACAGTAAGAAATCCGCAAATTGGAAAAAAAGTCCGGGTTATGAACCATATATATTATTAAAGGAAATTTAAAGGTGTTTGGAACCATTACTAAGTAGTGATTTTTATTATAAAAAACAATAGCTCCAATGGCTTTTTTGGTTTCTCAAGATAAAATCCATGTTTAAATAGAGTGCTGGATTATTTCCCAAGAGTTAACCTGCGGGCTGGCGGTAATTGATGGTTATTTTATATGAGCTCTTTAGCCACCATTCCTACTGCCTTGAGTGGCCTTTATCTATTTTTAGGAGGAGTACTTCTAAGGGAAATCTAAAGGCTCTAAATACTGTGGACCCCTGATAAATACATTCAGGGGTGACGGATATAAGGGTGATAGAGACATTCAGGAATGATAGACTCGAGGAGATTTCACCCTAACCCTAATTCTTTTCCCTCAAGGGCTTCCCGCTTCTGTCGTTCCTAAATTTAGCTGGGAATCCAGACGAGCTTAAATACTTTTGGATCCCGGCTTAAAGATTGCCGGGATGACGGATGAGGAGGGTCGTTGCGATAACAAGAAAAAAGGAGTTTATAAGGGGGGAAACGTTCCCCCTTATACTGAGGGACGCTTTTCCCCTCAGTAGTTCTTGTCTTTTATTCTATCTTTAAATTTTTGTTTTTAGTGCCGTAGGCTGTTCTGTTTTGTTTACGCCGTAGGCACGCTGGAGTGTTGTTCTCCAGCGTAGTTTTGTCCGAATCCTTTTTAATCTAATTTGCTTTTTGTTTACGCCGTAGGCTGTTCTTTTCTGCTATAATATTATAAAAAGTTTTTTATTTCTTCTATGGTGGAGGGGCGGGGGTTTGGTAGAGCATATCTTTAGCGGGAGTGAGATAAAAACCCTGGAGAGTATCACTGATAATGCCATAAAATTATCTGGTGCTCAAACTGGGTCTTTAGTCTTAGCCCATAGTGATGGGAGTTTATTTATTGCTGCTGGCCAGGGATTGCGGGATGAGTATATCGGAGCTCCAATAAAATCGAATGAAGAAAGCGTATCAGAGCATGTTTTTAAAACCGGAGAACCCTTAATTATCGAAGACCGCAATTATAGCCAGTTTTCTCGTCGAAGGAAAAGGGAAGATTATTCTATCTCGCTTCCCATTAAAAAATCTGATGGAGCGGTGGTTGGTGTTCTTAACCTGAACCGGACTGATTATCCTTTTAGAGAAGAGGACGTTTCCCAACTGGAGATACTCACCGTTAATATCGCCATCATCCTGGAAGAAAACAATATGCGCCGGAGTCGGGAACGCATTATTGTTGCTCTATCTGAAATTGTGGGGTTTTTTGCCTCTTTATTTTGCACTGATGCCTCAAATGACGTCTTTGAGAAAATATTTTATTCGGTGAAGACCTTAACCGGGGCGAGAAAGGCAGCGGTATTCAAACTTTCCAAAAAAAGACCTTATTTGGTTTTTGAGAAAGATTGGCCGAAACAGCTCCGGTGGCAAGCATTATCAGAAGTTAATGACCAAATCCAGGAGTGTATGGAGCAAAAGAAAATTATAACTATTGAACATAGTTCTCAGAATCTTTTCCTCTTTATCCCGTTGATATCGGAAAATCACTCTCCCTATCTTTTTGTAGGTGTTTTGAGAGAACCTATTACCATTATCGATTATTTGGTGCTTTCCGCTGTGGTAAATATGGGGAATGCCACTCTGGAAAACATTACCCTTTACCAGAAAAGTAGAAGATTAGCTCAAGAAAGGGAAAGGAATCGATTAGCTCGTGAGCTGCATGATGGGCTAACGCAGATTATGGTTGCTACTCAAATTTATCTCCATCTTCTGGGGAAAAATCTGGAAAACACTGACCCTAATATTCTTGCGATTTTGCAAAAAGTTCAATCTTTGAATAAATTGGGTTTGGAAGAATCGCGCTTTATTCTTTCTGAGCTAAAAGGAAAACCAATCACTCCTTTGCAATTCCGGGAGAGAATTGATGAAGCTATCAATCTCTTTGCTACTCCTGACAAAGAAATCAAGTTTGAATATAAAGTGGATGTTAAAGAAATTCCCTATCAAGTTTATCAAACGGTACTGAAAATTTTGCAAGAAACTTTATCTAATATTCAAAAACATGCCCAGGCTCAGAAAGTTACAATTTGTATAACGAATAGTACACAGCAGATGATTTTCTCTATAGAAGATGATGGAGTAGGTTTTGACCCTCAAATTTTAGAAGAAAAGGAATCTGACCATTTCGGTCTTAAAAATCTTAAAGAAAGGGTTCGGGTTTTGCGAGGGAAATTTGATATTAACAGTCAACCGGGATGGGGAACAAAAATTATGGTAAAAGTTCCCTTACCGAGAGAAATAGCGGTTTAACTTTTGGTATAGAGCTATGAGAATGAGAGTTGCTATTGTTGACGACCATCCCATTTTTGCTGCTGGCTTAAAGCAATTGCTGGAAAGCGATGGCCGCTATGAAGTTAAGGCAGTGGCTCAGAGTGGAGAAGAAGCGCAGAAAGCTATTGATTTTAACGAGGTTGATGTTGCTCTGGTAGATGTCAATATGCCGGGAGGGGGTGGTATTGAGTTACTGAAAGCCATCAAACGACAGAGTAAAAATTGCCGGGTGATTATGTTGACGGTTGAGGAAGACGAAGAAACTATTAATCGGGCAATGAAAGAAGGAGCCCAGGGATATATCCTGAAACAGGAGTCTCCTGAACACCTATTGAGAGCCATTCAGGCTTCTATGGACGGGGAAATACTCTTGAGTAGCCACGTCTATACTCGAGTGGTAGATAGAATCAGGAAGACTAGCCCTCCAGAAAAAGAGGAGTCAATTATATATAGCAAATTGACCGAACGAGAAATTGAAATCACCCGGTTGATAGTTCAAGGGAAAAACAATAAGCAGATTGCGCAGGAGTTATATATCAGTGAAAGTACGGTAAAAAATCATATCAGTAACATTATGGATAAGTTATCGTTAAAAAATCGAACAGAGTTGGTTACTATGGCGGTGAGAGAGGGAATGCAGTGATAATAGTGCTGGATAGCACTTTCCATTTCCCAATATAGTACCTGTAGTGCTTGAAATAGGAATTTAGTCCTATAGAAAACAGGTTAATTTTTTGGTATATTGATATTCAAGGTTGGAAGCTGTAGTTCTTGGAGGATGATGAGTTGACAACGCAGGTTAAAATCAGGCAGAAAAAAGTCTTTGTGGTGGATGATAACCGTTTTTTTCTGGAAAGCCTGGTGTTTCTTCTCAACCGGCAAGAAGATATAAAAGTAGTGGGCACCCACCACCGGGCGCGGGGGGTGTTACAAAAAATTAAAGCTGTCCAGCCCGACGTTGTTATTCTGGATGTGCAACTTCCTGATGGTGACGGGATTAGTATCCTGCGAGAAATCAAGTCTCAGCTGCATATTCCAGTAATCATGCTTACCATTTATGAGGAAAACAGAGAACAAGCTATAAAAAACGGGGCCCATGCTTATTTGGTTAAAGGTGGAGAATTAGATACCCTTTATCAAGAGATTCGCCAGGCAGCAGGGGAAGCAAATAAACCTTAAAAACTGTTTAAATTGCTCAGCTGCCTGGGATTTTTTTAAAAGTCTCTGGGGTCAGAGTTACCCCTTCAATCCCTTTCATTTCGGGAAACACTTCCAGTGCGCGGGGGAAAACTCCTTGCAGGTAAGCGATGATTACTCCGTAGTTAGTTATTGGAACCCCGGCTTTTTGCGCCTGATGCAGGCGGTAGCTCATCTCCTTCTGGTTAATCATGCATCCTCCGCATTGGACGATGAGCTGGTAATCCTCTAAGTTTTCCGGGAAGTTTACGCCGGCTACTACTTCAAACTGCAGGTCTCCTCCCACTCTTTGCCTCAGCCAACGGGGAATTTTTACCCGACCGATGTCGTCGGGCAAAGGGTGATGGGAACAAGCTTCGGCTATCAAAACCTTATCCCCCGGGTTTAACCTCTCTACGGTTTGTACCCCTTTTACGAAAGAGAAGAGATCTCCTTTGTAGCGGGCAAAGAGAATAGAAAAGCTGGTGAGGGGAATGGTAGGAGGAACAGCTCCAGCTACTTTGTGAAATACTTGGGAATCGGTGACCACCAGGCGAGGAGGTGTCTTCAACCGCTCCAGGGTTTCGGTCAGCTCTCTTTCTTTAGCCACCACCGCCACGGCTTCAGCATCTAAAATTTCTCGAATGGTTTGCACCTGGGGGAGTATCAGGCGACCCTTGGGAGCACTAAGGTCAATCGGCACCACTAAAAGTACTACCTCTCCCGGGTTGATTAAATCTTTGATCAAAGGTTTTTCCTGATGATATTTTTGTAAAACTTCGACTATGGCTTGCTTGAGCTGTAAAATTCCCTCACCGGTAATAGTGCTGGTAGGAAAGATAGGAATGTCAAGTGAGGAGGAGATTTCTTTCCCATCCTGGTCTATTTTGTTTTTCACCCCTAAGGTGATAACCTGGTTTTCTCGCAAGAGCTGTAAAAGCTCTCGCTCTAAAGATAGGTCGCTATTAACATCCCAGACTAAAAGGGCTACGTCACAACGACGTAATATCTCCAAAGACTTTTTCTTGCGCATTTCTCCCAGGAAGCCTTCGTCATCCAGTCCGGCAGTATCGATGATCACAACCGGTCCAAAAGGGAGTAATTCCAGAGATTTATATACCGGGTCAGTGGTGGTCCCCGACACATTAGAAACTATAGCTACTTCTTGATTGGTAAGAGCGTTGATGAGGGAAGATTTCCCTACATTTCTTCGCCCAAAAATTCCAATATGCGGTCTTAGGCCGCGGGGAGTAGAATTCATTATTTTTTCTCCTTTATTTTAATCTATCTATCTTGTAAACGGCAATAATGGGGGCTTCGCCCCCCTTAAACCCCCCCTAAAACAATAAAAACATTTAAAAAAGCAAAAAACTTAAAAAATAAAAGGCAAAGACTTAAAAAACGAAAAGCTGAAAGGATAGACCACTATTGTTTCTCTAAGATTATATTGAATTCTGTTTTCATTGTTATCTGGTGCCCCGAAGGGGCATGGCCGTCTATCCTGGTATTCTTAGTTTAGATAACTCTTGAGAGTATAAAATTATTTCCAATTCTTCCTGCCTAAAGAGCTTTTTCCAGGAGTTCTTCACATCTTTTGGGGGTTAGTCTCCATTCTTCGGATATATTTTTCTGCAAAAACAGCATACCCTGCATCGGCTCTTTAACCATGCTTTATTTACTCCTTTCCATATCAAGGAGAACCAAACAAGCCTCTTTTTATTTTGAATTAACGGTAAAAATTACCAAGGAGGTTATTTTACAATTGGAGCATGTTTTCCTTGAGGGACACACCACCAATTTCTGCAACTACTAAATCTTACTCAATACCGCAATGAATGTATTTACACAGGCGATATCGCCTGAAATAAGTTTAAAGCCTTCGCTGATGTTTTATCGTCTTTAATCATAAGACAACTACGAGCATCAAAAATGTAGAAGCTATCACTCTTTCCTGATCGCCACGGAATAATTCTTGAACCTCTCAATTGCAAAATAAGGGTTATCAAAAAACTCCTTTTCTGAGTTATGTAAAATGTAAACTTGTCCCGGGAAGTGGTCAGCTTGAACTCCAAACAGGTAACAGTCAAACGATTCTACCCACCGAAATGGAGCTTCGGGGTCGGAATACACTACCGATTTACAAAAAAGGTTGGGATCTATTTTTTGGTAAAACAAAATAAAAATGTAGGGCATATTTATTTTACTGGTGACGTAGATAGGCTCATCGGGTGGCGCTTTTTCGGTAGCATATTGAATAGCTTCATCCAGCGATTCAAAGAAAGCCGGACCTGCGCTCTCGGGGTAAACAAAAAAGTAGGTATAAGTAAACAGGCCGAAAAACAGGGCATATAAAATTATTAAATATCGGAAAAAAATTTCAGCGTTCTTCTTTATATAAGAGATACCAATGGCTATGAAGTATATTACTGGCAGGAAAATTACATTAATTCTGTTGATATTTATGCTGGTTACAAATGCCATGATGGTAGCGACAAAAAACCAGGCTAAAATAATAAATTGGCGATTGAATTTTTTCCCGCCTCTATTTTCTCTGATTAAATGGAAAATCCCAAAAAACAAAAAGGGAACGCTAAATAAAAACATATAACCATATTCAGGGATACAATTCCAAATCAATCCATCATTTTGGGTAACAAACAGTAACCACAAGAAGTTCCCCAAGTTATAGATAGAGTTAGTAATGAACTGACTACTGAAAATAGAAGAGACAGCAGAAAATCTTGGAGCAGCAGGAAGTCTGGGTATAGAAAACCAAGGAGTTGAAATGGAGTTTAGCTTGAAAATATTGATCGCCAAAAATAATAATATAGGTAGAGCAGCGATTAAAAATATTCCACCGCTTAAAAGAAAATTAGTCGTCCTGATTTTTTTGTGGAATAATAAGTATGAAGAGACCACGAGCAAAAAGATTGGTACAAAAAAATATGCTGTTCCATAGGAATAAAGAGATACAGCAAACACCAGAAAAGATAAAGGTAAAAAAGAAGGTTTCTCCAGAGAAAGCACCAAAAGGTAGCTGCCCATTAAAACAAAGAAAGGGAAAATGTTCGATTCCAGACCCCAACGCGACATCATTATATGCCACGGGCTTATGGTCAAAAGAAACAGAGCTATTATCCCTGTATCTTCATCCCTAATTTTCTTAACCAAGAGGTAAAAGATAACTAAAGATAAGCATCCTAACAAGGCATTTAAAATTCTCACCGAGAAGGGGTTTAAATCAAACAAGAGAATGAAAGGCATGGATAGGTAAGCGTAAAGTGCGTTTTGGCCACTTCCCCAGGAAATAAGATGAACAGGGTTATGGAAACCGTTTCGATCGATACCATAATGGAGAAGAGCCCAGGCATCATAACCAATGGAAGCTTCGTCTTGATTTAAGCCTGGAGGAATAATCCCCAATAGAAATAAACGAACAAATATCCCTCCGACAAATAGCAAAATAATCAGCCATTTTCTCTTATCCGTGAAAGATCGAAATCCGGATTCAGAGCGAAAAAGGGTAGTCATTTTTTCCTGTTTCTCTTTTCTGGTTTGGCTACCGGCTTAAAGTAGCTGTGGTTCCTTTTTGACTTATTCGATGAGAATGAGAGCATAGTAATTAGGCTGGCAGCTTCTTGAGCGAACCACCTCAATTGGAAAACTATACTGTCTTACAGTTGAATACACATCAATTCCACAGGCCTCCATGGAAGGACGAGCATACTCGGGGTGTGAGCAAGGATATTCTAAAGGACAGGGATTACACAGCTCACACGGCCCGGAAGGAATAGCCAACGCTTTATAATATCCAGAAAGAAAGAGAGTTCTCTCTAAATCAGTGGCAATCTTTCGCAGGTTACCATAATTTCCTGGTTTCCAGAGGATAGCCGCCCGTCCATATTCTTCGAGCATTTTTTTGGTGCGGGAGGGTTCCGGGGAATATGGCGGACAGGTAAGGCTCTGTGCGTATCCGTCACAACCAAACTGGCATTTAAACCGCACCCATTCGGCCACCACTACTGCTTGAGGATTAATAAACTGATAACTTTTGACTTTCCCGGTGAGCGTAGCTTCAAATATTTCAGTAAGGGTTTTCTCCTTCATGGCTTCCTCCCTCGATAGATTTACCTCATTGTACCTCAAAATTTAAAAGTTAGCCCAAGTTGCACCATAAGCTCCAGAAATCAGCCTATATCAGGTCTTTTCTTTTGGGGATTCTCTTTTTCGGGTAACATAGACTAAAAGACTGATAGATAAGGATAGACCCCCATGCTGCTTCGGGGCACCAGATAACAATGAAAACAGAATTCAATATAATCTTAGAGAAATAATAGTGGTCTATCCTTTCAGGTTTTCGTTTTTTAAGTCTTTGCCTTTTATTTTTTAAGTTTTTAGGGGGTTTAAGGGGGGCGAAGCCCCCATTATTGCCGTTTACAGGATAGACCCCCATGCCTCTTCGGGGCACCAGATGACAATGAAAACAGAACCCCCTCCCTCGGAGGGGAAAGCCTTCTCATCCGTCATTCCCGAAATCCTTAATCGGGAATCCACTGAGGGAGGCTTTTTCTCCCTCAGTAATCTTTTGCATTTTCTGTTTTTCTTTTAGTCTTTTACTCTTACGCCGTAGGCTATTTTTCTTTCCTCAGTATGGTCTTTTTACGTTTTTTGATTTTTAAATGTTTTTAGTTTTTCGGGGGGTTATAGGGGGCGCTCCCCCTATTGTTTTGTACCAAATTATATCCTCGATAAGGCGCTTGCATCTCAAGGAAGGGAGTGCTTGCCTCTCCTTTTTCATACTTAAAATAAAGAACTTCGCCGGCTAAGTTGAACTGGATTAAAACCGTTTCTTCATCCTCCTCAATTTTGGTGGCTTTTCCACGCCAGAGCATGCCTGATATGGGGATAAGAATGGAAAAAATTTCTTCTTCCAGCTTTTCTGGGTCTAAAAAGTTTAAAAGAAAAGGCACTCCTTCGGCATCGAAAGTAATTTCTTTTAGGGGTACAGTGATTTGTTTTTCTCCTTGCGGGCTCTCGAGCGTAATCAAAGCATAGTCCGGGTAGTAATTTGTTTCCAGATACAGGGTGCCATTGGGCAGATTAATCCAGCTTTTGGAAGTAATGGGAGTAAAATCTGTTTGATTGATTATCAGCTGGGCACTTTTTTCGGGTTCGCTTTCTTCCCCTACTTGAATAAAAGAGGTAATAGTCAGGTGGGAACTGTTTTCCTCCTGAAACAGGTGATATTCTATTTTCCCTACTATTTGCTCACCGGCCACTACTTGATAGGTAAAGATTTCTTCTCCTTCGGCCAGCGGAGAAAGGAAAAACAGTATTAATCCGCTAATAGCAATAATTGTCAAGAAGAGCTTTGGTTGTTTGATAATAATTGATCACTCCTTTTTTCTCTTTGATATAAAAACCAGAGGATGGCCAATCCTATAATAAGAGTTAAGGGAAGAAGACTAATCAAGTATACTGCACTTAAAAAGGCAAGACTTGGCACAAACTGAGGGAGAAGTCGGGCTAAGTTTTCGAGTTCCTTTATCCCTAAAGCCAAAAGGAAAAAAATAAATGGGTTTCTTTTTTGAACTTGGGTCATTCGCAAAAAGGCAATCCCCAGAATGCCGAAAGCGATGGTTTCTATCTGAGCCTGGAGTAGTTTTTGAATTAAAAACGAAGTGGTGGGAAAATTGGCAAATTGACTGTAACCGTAAAAAGAGGATAGGGGGTGATAGTAGACCAAAAGTATATCCCGTAGCATTTTGCCCAGACCAAACCCCAGCCCTAAAAGAGGAAAGAGAAAAAAATTGGTGGGGGTAAAATGTTCGAGAGGTAGTCTTTGAGATAGCAACCAGCTTAGAAGAAAAGCCAGAAAAAGCTCGAGTAAAAGAATTAAGGTAGTGGATAAGAAGGCAGGGCCCAGGCCGGCAAAATAATCTAAAGTTATTTTTTCTATCCAGGGATAAGGAATAACCAGAGGAAGAACAAAGGAGATAGAGTAGAAAATTACTATGTTTTTAGTAGAGATCGGGTTCTGACGAATAAAAATAAATTTAAAAGCTAAAGGTAAAAGTAGCAAGATTAAAATACTGAATAAAATGAAATTCACTGAAGTTTTTCCACTCCTTTCTGCTCACAAAATGGTTGGATTTGACAGATAGAACAACGAGGAACACGGGGTAAACATATGTTTTGCCCCCAGAGGACTAAAAGATTGTTGATAGGAATCCAATATTTTTGAGGGAGTTCCTTCCGAAGAGCTTCTTCTGTTTTTTCAGGGGTTTTGGTGTTCACTAAGCCCCATCGGTTGACAATTCGATGAACATGGGTATCCACACAAATACCCGCTTTACCAAAACCTACAGTGACAACCAGGTTAGCCGTCTTTCTTCCCACTCCCGGTAGCTCTAATAGTTGTTCCAGATTATCCGGGACTTTGCCCTGGTATCTTTCTAAGAGAATTTGGGCAATTTCTCTGAGATTTTTCGCTTTTTGACGGTAGAATCCAACTGGGTAAATAATTTCCGCCAGCTTCTCTTGCGGAATAGCCAAAATCTCAGCTGGAGTTTTGGCTATTGAGAAAAGATGGTTAGCAACTTTTTTGGTGATCGAATCCTTAGTACGTAAACTCAGAATACACCCTATTAAAATCCGAAAAGGGTCTTTTTCTCGAGAAGCGAGAGTTTCGTCTTGCCATTGGCTTTTCATTTCCTGTAAAATACGAAAGACTTGGGGTAAATCTTTTTTGTCCATGGCAATAATAATACTCTGAAGGGGGTAATCTATCAAGTGAAGATATTAGTACTGGCAGCCTATATTGTTTTAATGTTGGGTGTTGGTTTTTATAGTATGAAAAAAACCAAAACAGTAGGCGATTTCTTCTTAGCTAATCGGAGTTTAGGTCCCTGGGTTTCGGCTTTTGCTTATGGAACTACTTATTTTAGCGCAGTACTTTTTATCGGTTATGCAGGAAGAATTGGCTGGGGGTTTGGTTTGTCCAGCCTTTGGATTGTAGTAGGTAATACCCTTTTGGGGTCTTTGCTGAGTTGGCTAATTTTGGCCCGCCGTACTCGTTTGCTTACCGAAGAGCTCCAGGCTATGACTATGCCCGAGTTTCTCTCTGCCCGATATGAAGCTCCGTTTTTAAAGTCCTTATCGGCCTTAATAATTTTTATTTTTTTGGTTCCTTATTCGGCTTCGGTATATATGGGTCTTAGCTATCTATTTGATGTGGTTATGGGTATCCCCTATGAATGGGCACTCTTGCTGATTGCTGCTTTAACCGGGATATATTTAGTTATGGGAGGATATTTTGCGGTTAGCATTTCTGATTTGATTCAGGGAAGTGTTATGGTGTTTGGGGTTATTTTTTTAATTTTTTACCTATTAGTTCAACCAGAGGTAGGAGGTTTTAGCCAGGCTATTACCCGCTTAAGAGAAGTTGATCCTGGCCTGGTTAAGGCGGTGGGGCCACCCGGTTTTTGGCCTCTTTTTGGTTTGGTGGTTTTGACCAGCCTTGGTCCCTGGGGACTTCCCCAAATGATTCAAAAATTTTACGCTCTAAAAAATGAACGGGTGATACTTACCGCCACTATCGTGGCCACTCTTTTTGCTTTAATATGTACTTTTGGAGCTTATTTTACCGGTTCTCTTACCCATCTTTTTTTCGAAGAACCTCCTTTGGTAAATGGAGTATCAGACCCAGAATTGCTTGTGCCCAACCTTATTGTTCAAGTTATGCCTTCTGCTTTCACTTTGCTTTTTCTGCTTTTGATTTTTTCTGCTTCTATGTCCACCCTTTCTTCTCTGGTTTTAGTTTCTTCTTCGGCTATTGTGATTGATTTACTTCCTTCCCGCTACCAGAAACATTCTCTTTTACTCATGAGACTGTTTTGTGTAGTTTTTATCCTTTGTTCTTTGGTTATCGCTTTTTCCCGGAGTACTTTTATTGTGAATTTGATGTCTATTTCCTGGGGAGCTACTGCCGGGAGTTTTTTGGCCCCCTATTTGTATGGCTTATTCTGGAAAGGGGCCAATCGAGCAGGAGCTACCGTTAGTATGCTGGTTGGACTGGGTATGAGTGTGATTTTATCCTGGTATTATGGCTTTAATTCGGAAGTGGTGCCTTTAATTGGTTCTTTCTCTATGTTGGTTCCTCTTTTGGTGTTACCGATAGTTTCTGTCCTGCAAACTATGGCAGTACAGAAACTTAACGTAAGGAAACAGCCTGCGGCACTGAAAGATTAAAAACGAAGAAAAAAGAAAAAGAGTTGGAGGTAGAAAAAAGTGTTAGTGTGCGTATTTGAAGGAAAAGAGCAGTGGGTAGTAAAGGAAGTTGATCCTCCAGATTTAGGGGAGGACGAAGTACTGATTCAGGTTAAAGCGGCCGGTATTTGCGGAACTGATATCCATATTCTGCGGGCAGAATATTTTCAGGATTTTCCTATCATCGCCGGCCATGAGTTTTCCGGTCAAGTTGTGGAGGTAGGGAGAAAGGTCAGTCAATTTAAAGTGGGAGATCGGGTAACGGCTGACCCTAATATTTTTTGCGATCGATGCTATTTTTGCAAAATTAATAAAAATAACCACTGTTTAAACGCTCAAGCAGTGGGAGTAACCCGGAGCGGAGCTTTTGCCGAGCTGGTAGCGGTTCCTGAAAAGTGTATTTTTCCCATTCCGGAAAATTTGACTTTTGCCGAGGCGGCTTTAGCAGAACCCTTAGCCTGTGTGGTTTATGGGGCAAAGCGAAGCGGTATCCAACCGGGAGAAAAAGTGCTTATTTTTGGCGCTGGCCCGATTGGGCTTTTACTTTTGGCTCTCTATAAAGTTTATGGTGCTTCCCAAATTGTGGTGGTGGATGTAAGTGAGAAGAAACTGGCAAAGGCGAAAGAATGGGGAGCAGACCTGGTAGTTTTGGCCGATGGAACAGAAGATAAACTCATTCGGGAAATTTCTCCTTTAGGGTTTGAACTGGTGGTGGATGCTACCGGCATTCCCCGGGTTCAAGAAAATGAGCTGCAGTTTATCCAGCCGGATGGTACTTATCTTTTGTTTGGAGTAGCGCCGGTAGGGTCGCAGATGACAATTGACCCTTATTTTATTTTTCGGAATGATGTTCGAATTTTGGGGTCGTACGCGGTAAAGAAAACGATGCAATATGCTATCAACTTATTAACTCAGGGGAAAATACCGGTTAAAGAGCTGGTCTCTGCCTCTTACCCCTTGCCTCAATTTGGCCAGGCCTTGCAAGAGGTTTTGCACAACCCCGACCGACTAAAGATTCAAATTCATTTTGCTTAAATAGGTTTTACATGGCGACAGAGAGAAATTGTTTTTTTCAACCCGAAACCTTTTATTTTCAATGGCATCTTACCAACCGCTGTAATTTGCGCTGTCGCCATTGCTATCAAAACGATTATCAGGGCCCAGATGACTCTCTCAACTTGCGAGTGGCCCAGAAGCTAATTGATCAGCTTAAAGCCCGCGGAGGGCAAGCTTCTTTAGATTTAACCGGAGGAGAACCTTTCCTCCTCGGGCAAACTTTGTTTGACCTTTTAGGTTTTTTAAACGATAGTCCTGAGATAGAAGAGTTGAAAATTATTTCTAACGGACTTCTCTTTTCCTCTTCCATTCAAGAGCGTCTCAGTTGTCTGAATAAACTTTCTACCATTAAAATTTCCTTGGAGGGGGCTTGTCCCGGGACCAATGATTGGATTAGAGGGAAAAATGAATTTGCCCGGGCGGTTGAAAAAATCGATTTAATCGATAAAAATCGATTTTCGGTAGTATTGATGTTTACTCTAACCAAGAGGAACCTGGATGAACTGGAGCTCATGTTGCATTTAGCCTATGAGTTGGGGGTAGATGGCTTAATTATAGAGCGATTTGTTCCCGAAGGTAGAGGAAAAAAGATGACACCTGACCTTCTCCAGGCTAAGGATTGGAAAAAAGTATTAAATTGGATAACGGAGAAGATAGGGGAAGAAGATATTTCTCCTCTTTTACCCTATCGGGCGTTTTGGATCCAATTGAGACCTGAATTTCAAATCTTGGGTGCTCCCTGTAATTTGGGAGAATCACTTTGCCTTATGCCGGATGGTACTTTTTTCCCCTGCCGCCGTTTTGCTTACCCCCTGGGAAATATATTTCAAAATGATTTTGGGGAAATACTGAAAAAATCGCCCTTTTTGCAGAGAATAAAACAAAAAGAAAATCTGGAAGGTAAATGCAAAAGTTGTCCGATTAAAGAATGTTCAGGTTGTCGAGCTTTGGCCTTTGCCCTTTTCGGCAATCCTTTGGCAGAGGATGTTCAGTGCCCCTGGGAGTAAGCGAAACTCAGGTATGGATTTCCACAATATCTTTGTCTTCGAGCGGGTGATCAACAGAAACTAACTGTCCATCAAATTTTCCCGATCCCCAAACCCGAGCACCTTTTATTTCCTGGGCTATATCCCGATGAATTTGCTCGGCTAAGTCTTTAACCGTCTCTCCCTTTTTCAGGATGAAAGGACGGCTAAGGTCAGGCGGTAATCCGGGGGGTTTACTGTATATTCGAATTATACCGGCTAACTGGAAAATTTTTTCTTTAATCCGCTCTATAGTTTCTTTATTTTTGGTCTTAAGGGAGATTCCTATTACTTCGGTTTTATCTTGCCAAAGCTCCTGGCACAGGGCTAAATTTTCTTGACTGCTTGGAGTCTCTACTTTGTTTAGCATAATTATTAAGGGTAAAAATGTCCAGCTAAGAGAAGGAAGGGGTCGAGGTAGAAAAGATATTTTAGATTTTCCTAAGGCTTTTTCCACTATTTCTATATCTTCTAATAATCGCTTACTGGTAGCATCAGCTATCAATAAAATAGCGTCTGCCCTCCGAAGAGCATTTGTGAAATTTCCTTCGATATTTTCATCAGCGATAGGAGGAAAGTCAATAAGCTGAATTTGAATGTCTTGATATTCCATCATGCCTGGAGTAGGGTAGTAAGTAGAAAAAGGGAAATCCGCTATTTCAGGTCTGGCTCGGGTTAAGGTAGCTAAAAAGGTAGATTTTCCGCTATTTGGTGGACCAACTATTGCTATCTGGGCCGCACCGGCTCTCTCGATGAAGTAAGGGTCATGATGGGTTTTGGCTTGAGATTTCTTTTCTCGCGTTGCTTGTTTTCTGAGTTTAGAAATTCGCTGTTTAATTTCAGCTTGAAGTTTTTCGGTTCCTTTATGTTTGGGAATAATTGACAACATTTCTTCTAAGGCTTCTAATTTTTCTTGATTAGTGTGAGCCTGCCTGAATTTTTTTTCTGCTTCAAGGTATTGAGGAGGAAGATTAGCTGGCATCAACATCACCCTGGTACTTTTTATAGGCAAAACCTCTTATGGTTATCCCTCCCTTACGCCTCTTGGGTCAAAGACGAGGAATTATTTTGTTATTTTGTATGAGATTACGGGTTAAGTATATTCAGTATAGATTTTTCTCGTTAAACAACCGGGGGAGCGTTTTCTGTAATCTCCCCCGGAAAAGATTAAAAGTGAAAGGGGATTATTGCTTTATTTTAATTCTTCTAACTGATAGTCAGGACTCCCCAAACCGACAGACTGAGCGTAGTTAATTTGTGTTTGCCAGTCAGCAGTAGGGTGGACGTCTTTAAACTTATCATCTCCCGCTTTAAAAGCCTGTTTCAAGGAAGAACCCTGAAGCCCGATAGCCTGGTTAATCAGACCAACCGAAGCTGAATCAATGGCTACGATATCGTGGCTTCCTAAAATTCCGAGGTCAGGAACCAAACTCGCATCATGCCAGGGGGTACAATCGCAATCGGGGCTGATATCGGTTAAAAAGTTAATAAAAGCCACCTTATCCTCTTTCCCTTTTATTGCTCCAGCCGTATATTCTACCATTCGTTCTTGGAGGGTAGCGCTCGAAGACGACCAAGAGGTCTCTATAGCACCAGTGGGGCAGTAGACTACACATTCAGCACAACCAATACAAAGTTCTTTTCTAACCTCACTTTTTCGATTTTCATTTAAGAACAAAGCATCCGCTGGACAATGAACAATACAACGCCGACAACCGATACAAAGCTCAGCTCGGGGGTCGGGAACGAAAGTTTCTCCATGTTGTAGTTGTTTTCCCGGGCGAGCAGCGCACCCCATACCCACATTTTTTATAGCTCCGCCCAAGCTGGCTTCTATATGCCCTTTTACGTGAGTGACTACCAGCAGAAAATCAGCTTCTGCAATGGCGGAACTAATTTTTACCGACTGAAAGTGTTTGAGGTTAACTTCTATTTCTCGGTAGTTCTCACCCCTTAGACCATCGGCAATAATTATGGGGGCGGGAACCGAAGCATAACCAAACCCATGAAAAATGGCGGTTTCGGCATGATCTACTGCATTGTGGCGAAAGCCGGTATAGAGAGTGTTGGCGTCGGTAAGAAAAGGTTTTCCTCCCGCCTCGCGAATGGCTTCTACTATGTATCGAAGGAATATCGGCTTTATAAAACCGTGGTTGCCTCTTTCTCCAAAATGTACTTTGACCGCCACCAGGTCATCCTTGTCTATTTTTTCTTCAATCAACCTTCTGGTTAGTCGTTTTACTTTCTGTAAAACAGCTGTTCTTTCGCTTTCTGCTCTCAAAGAGACTAAATATACCGGGGACTTCATTTGACCACCTCCCAAGCTAAAGTTTTTGGGTGAGACGTTATCTACCATAGGGGGCATGCCGCCTATTGCCCCCAAAAGACAAAAACAGCCTACGGCGCAAGATTAAAAACAAAAGATAAAGGGCAAAGACTAACTGACGGGAAAGGTACCCCTCAGCACCCATGGTGTAAATTTAACCACATAAAAGACTTAAAGACAAATAACAACTGAGGGGGAAAAGCACCTTCATCAATAAAAGGGGAGACCCTCTTTCTTTTTTGTCACCCCGGCAAGCTTTAAAATACCATGGACCCCTGATAGAGACATTCAGGGGTGACAGAGGAGAGTAGATTCCCGATAGAAACATTCGGGAATGACGGAGAAGAGGGTTACTTTTGGACAACGCCTGACAAATTCTGCAGAGGGTCGCTGACAGAGACATTCAGGAATAACAGAAGCGGCGACAGAAGAGGATCACCCCGGTAATTACCCCCTATTTGTCACCCCGGCAATTGCCCTTCTTCTGTCACCCCGGCAATCTTTAAGCCGGGGTCCACCATATCTTAAATTTAAGAAAGGACAAAACTACTTGGATGCCTGATTAAAGATTTCAGGCATGACGGGGAGAGTGGATTCCCGATAGAAACATTCGGGAATGACAGAATAGCCCCTCTGAGTTTTTATATTCATATGGCGCCCCACGGATACGAGGATTCCTCCTTTTGCAGGGACTAAATTTAAGGGAAACGACTGATTATTTTATTCTTGCTAACAAAAGGAGAAGAAAGAGCAAAATAGGGATTAAAAGTAGCTGGTTGGAAAAAGAGGTAAATACTATTCGGTATATTTTTTGGGATAAAAGTAAAATTCCCCCTCCCAAGCCCTCCTTAATCCATTTTTCCGAGTCAAGAAGTTGGAAACATCGCCTGCTTATTCGATAACAGCAAGTGTAGGTCCCCTGGAATAAGAAGTCGAGGGAAGGAGCTTTTTTTGGGCGGACAGATAGCCCCCCTAGCCAAAAGAGAAGCAAGCCTCCAGTTACAAGTGGAATTAAATTGGATAGAATTTTTTGGAAAGACCACAGAAAAAGACCGTCTGTTTCTATCCCTAAAAGGGCTGAAAAAGTAGAAGGCCATATTCCTAAAATTAAAAGGATAAAAGTTGCTATCAGTAACTGAAAGGACAAATTTGACTTTTGAACTTCCTTTTGGAGGGTAAAATTTGACCTATTTTTAAACAATCCCCACCAGAGGAAACGTAAAGAATAAAGCACGCTTAAAAAACTAATTAGCTGAATTAAAATAAGTAACCACAAATTTCCCTCAGCTTCTAATTTGATTAGATGTTTCCCAGCGTATCCGGCAAAAGGTGCAATACCGGCTAAAGAGAGAAACCCTATAGTAGTGGCCAGAGCATTTAAGGGATTCTTTCCCCAACTGTTTTGAAATTGATAGATATTGCGAGTATGGTGTGCTTTTTCCCAAAGGCCACTTCCTATAAACAGAGTAGACTTAGCTAAACTGTGAGCAACGAGGTGGAGTATACTACCTGCTCGAGCAAGGGGAGAACCAATCCCTATTCCAAGGGCAATGTATCCTAACTGACTGATAGTGCTATAGGCCAGCAGAACTTTATAATCAGTAGCCAAAAGGGCCTGGATACCGCCGTAGATAGCCATAATCAGTCCTAAGCCAAGCAGAAAGGCATTTTCTTGAGGAATTATCCGCCAAAGGAGAACAAAACCTATCTTCACCGTCAGTCCAGATAAAATAGCACTAACTGGAGGAGAGGCCTGAGAGTGAACCGGGGGCAACCAAAAATGAAGGCCAAAAATAGCGCTTTTGAGTCCCACTCCCACAATAAACAGATTTTGAAGCCATACTTCTGAGATAACTCCGACTTTCTGGTATCCGGTTGTCTGAGCTAATATGACCGTATATAGAAAAAGACATTCTCCCACAAATTGCAGGAAAAAATATTGTTGACCCAGTTTTCGGTGACTCTGGCTAACCATAAAAGCGGTGGTCAAGGTAATTATTTCCCAACCAATGACTAAAAAAAGCCAGCTTTCACTCAAAAAAACAAGCGATATCCCACCAGCAAACCCTAGATATAGAAGAGCGAATGTTTTCTTTTTAAGAGGGGCGAAAACTGGCACGGCTAAAAAAGAAAGGCAAGTTAGGAATATTCCCCATAGGGTCAAAAAAATAAACGGTGGCTCTAAAGAAAAGTAGTTACCCACAATCAACTACCCCCGGGGAACGGTGGATATATCTGGAGGGGTAAGAGTTCTTGAACTGCACCATCTAAAATTGGGTTTAAACAGAAGTAAAAAATACCAGTTACCACTGTTAAAACAACCAAAGCTAAAATAGTAAAAATCATAAGAGAAGCCGGAGGAGGGTCTTGGGAGAGAGAGACAACCGGTTTTTCTTCGCAAGGAGAAATACCATAAGATATAACTCGGAAATAGTAGGGGATGGCAAGCAAGCTTCCCAATATTACCACTATTCCTCCCAAATGGATTCCTTCTTCTACGAAAGCTAAAAGCATATACCACTTACTGAAAAACCCGTTTAAAGGGGGAATGCCAATCATAGCCAAAACCACTATCACAAAACTGGCAAAAAGATAACGATTGTAGTGAAACACTCCTTTTAAGTCTTTAATCAGATGGCTTTTAGTAAATTGCAGAAAGTATCCGCTATCCAGGAAAAGGGCAGATTTCATTATCAGGTGGTTGATAATATGTAACATCCCTCCGTACAATGCCTCTGGAGTGTTTACCAGAAGAACGGCAACTATTATCCCAATGTGACCTACGCTTGAAAAGGCAAGTAGACGCTTCAAGTCTTCTTCTTGGAAGGCAAATAAGTGCCCCAAAAGGCTTGACCCAAGGGCAAGGTAAAGAACAAAGGATTTTAGCCAGCTTGCCTCCATTAAGGGAAAATCTAAAACGACCCAGAAAAGCCGAAGGAAAACACACAAATAAAGTTTGAGCATCACTCCCGAGAGAAGAGCACTGATAGGAGCTGGAGCTGAACTGTGGGCTTTGGCTAACCAAAAGTGAAAGGGGAAAATACCCAATTTGATAGTTAAACTAATAATGAAAAAAATGAGAACTGTTTCCTGGAAGGGAATAGGAAGAGAAGAAAAGGAAAGAGCAATTTCAGCTAAACTTAAAGTTCCCAAGGAGAGGTAGATGAGAACTATTCCAATGAAAAAGAACAATCCACCTAAAAGGCCGTAAACGATATATTTTATCCCTGCTTCTATTGCTGATGAAGTCCGGTCGAAAGCCACTAAAGGGGTGGAAGCAACGGTTAGAAGCTCGATAAATACATACAGATTAAAGAGATCATTAGTTAAAACTACCCCTTGCATGGCTCCTAAAACGACAAAAAGAAGCACATAGTACTTTCCTTCATGGTGTTCTATGTATTCCAAAGAGTAGAGGGTGATTAAAAATAGAGAAACACTGACTAACATAGAAAAAATGAGCCCTAAGTGATTTAAGGACAGGCTTATCCCTAAAGGTGGTTCCCATCCTCCCAGGTAGTAGGAAATAGGCAACTTTTCTTTACCCAAAGGGGAAAAGTAAAAGAGTAAGGAAAGCGAGAAAACCAATTCTAAAGAGATAGAAATTATGACCAGGATTTTACGTAGAGCAATGGCCAAAATATCTATTAGGGGAATAAGAAAAGCGGTAAGAAGGGGAAGCACAATCAGCAATGGCAAGAGAAAGGAAAGTCTCATTGGTTAACTATCCGGTGCTCCGAAGTGGCATGAGGGTTTATCAGAACTATCATTTTAGTCTCGCAACCCCTTGATTTTGTCCACATCTGATGCTTTATGGTATCTGGATAGCTCTATTACCAGGGTTAAAAAAAGAGCAATGTTACTGGCTGCGATTACTATGGCAGTCAGAGCTAAGGCCTGGGGAAGGGGATCGTTTAAAACCATACCTGGTTTATCAAGTAAATAGATGGGAGGGTTTCCCCCTTGATTAGTGAAAGATATAAACCAAAGCAAGACCGAGGCTTCCATAATCTCAAACCCTATGATTAATTTTATCAAATTTCGATTGAGTAACATTCCTATAAATCCCAAAAGAAAAAGACTTAGAAAAAAGAGCTGATTCATAATCACTTTCCTTCTATTCTTTTTTGAATAATGCTGTAAAAGATAATTGATAATCCGGCTCCTATTTTTATCCCCACCCCTAAATTGATTCCAAAAATACTTCCGGGGGTCAATAGTTTTCCCAGTCTTTCTGGTGAAGAGAACCAGTTAGCTAGAAAAAATCCTTCTAAAAAAATCCCTATTATTCCCATTGCCAAAAATAAAAGAGCCCCACTGACCTCAAGGATAGTTTTACTTTGAGGGCTATAGCGAGTGTAATCAAAAGAGCTACCGTATACTATGCAAAATACAATAGAAATGGTCCCTAAAATCACCCCTCCTTGGAAACCTCCCCCGGGAGAAAGATGCCCATGTAATATAAGGTAGATACCAGAAACAAACAGAAATGGAGTAAGGATCCCGAAAATTCTCTTCACTATAATAGAAAGGCCGTGAGAAGATACCGGCAGGGTTTTTCGGGATAGGAGAGAAACAATACCACTAACCGCTGCAAATATCACCGTGCTTTCCCCTAAAGAGTCAAAGGCCCGAAAATCGTATAATATAGAAGATACTAAATTTAGCGCTCCTGTTTGTTCAAACCCTTGAGTTACATAGTAGTGGGTTGCCGCTCCGAGTGAAAACCCGGAATTGGAGAGAAAACGTAAATTATCTATGAGTAAGAACCCGATCCCAGAGAACAAAACCAGCAGCAAAAAAATTTTCATTGCAGGGGATCCTCAGGGCGATTTTTTTGTCGATCGGTTCTAATTTGGCTGATAGCAGAGATAAAAATGGCTGTATACAGACCAGCCCCGATTACAATTTGAGCTAAGGCTACATCTGGTGCTCGATACAGTAAATAAAGGACAGCTGAAATAGTAGAAAATATGGAGAGAGAGATAATAGAAGTCAGGTTTTCTCGCGAAAAAAGGGCAGAAAGTGCTGCTCCAAAAAGGAAAACTAAAAGAAAATATTCAATCAAAGTCACCTTTTCTTTCCTCCGGAGAATTAGTAGTAGGGAGGGTAATTTTCTTTCGGTAAGATGCTCGGGCAATGGCGTGGGTAGCCATTGGGTTAGAGATAAAAAGCAATACTCCTATCAGAATAATTTTACTGCTTAACAGAGGGTCCCAGAGGTAGATGGCCAATCCAGCTGTAGCGCACAAAGCGCTCATGGTAGAAGATACTGTGCTGGCATGAATGCGAGTGTAAAGATCGGGAAATCGGAAAAGGCCAATAACGGTTGTCAGAGCAAAGAGAACACCCATAGCCATTAGTAGGTAGGCAATAACGATTTTTATTTCGATCATCTGTACAACTCCCTATGTTCGAAGTATTTAGCAAAAACCAAAAGGTCTACAAAAAGTAAAATTGAATAAATTAATACTAAATCGACCAAATAAAATAGGCGAAAAAAAGCGGCTAGGTATAACATGGCCATAGCCATTAAAATACCAATAACTTCGGCTACGATTAAGCGGTCGGGAATGGTGGGTACGGTAAGAAATCGAATAAAGCTAACCCCCGATAGAACGATATAGATAACAGTCAATATTTCCATTTTTGAAAAATCCTCCCTATCCATCGCTCAAAGCGCCCCATGGTAGTTCGGTGGAGCTCTACTTCTTGCTCGGTAAATACATCGATACAGTGGACCAAGAAACACCTTTCAGATAGATCAAAATCTAACGTAAGCGTACCGGGGGTGAGAGTAATTAAATTGGCTAAAATAGCTATTCCGGTTACATTTTTAAGGTGGGTTTTTACTTTGATTATCCCCGGAGAAAAAGTAGGGGAGGGTTGGAAAGTATATCTGGCTATTTTAAGAGAGGACATAAAAGTTTCGTATACAAAAACTGGGATAAAAAATAAAATTAGAGTTAACCTCAAAAAATACTCTCGCAAGGGGAGATGAATAGAAGAAACTCGGAAAAACATGTCATAGAAGAGAAAAGAAGCTAAAGCTGCTACCAAGCTTCCTACTGTTATATTTTCCCAGCTGATACTGCCAGTAAGTATCACCCAAAATATTAGCATAGCGAGAAAGGTTAAGAACCTCTCTCTTTTCCCTTTCTTGGCTATGTGGACGTCCTCCCTTATCTCAAGATCGGATCATTCTTCATACTGGGAAAGACATAAAACAAGTTTATAATATCATTTTCTAGCTTTCTGTGCAACTGCAACTTGGATGGGATAGTGTGGCCGTTTTTGCTAAAACCTGGTCTTGCCTTGCCAAAACCTTGCTTTCGCCAATAAGTCTTGCTGGAGTAGCATCAATTCAACCATATTCCACAGGAGAGGCAACACACATGGCCAGTTTTTTTAACTTTAATTAGGCTAAACTGCCAACACAACTCTAAATTGGCACAAATAAATTAAAAGATTTTAACAATGCATTTATAGATTTTTCACCTTATTCTTTTAAATTAATTTTGAAAGCTTTAATGATTCAAGGGGAAAGGGGGGAACAATAAACCGTTCAATCCTTGATCTTAAAGCGGTATTTCTTCAGAATTTAAAAATCCTATTTTTAGGAAAGGAGAGAAAAATGAAACATTCGAGAACTTTTTCCATCAATTTGATCGTAGCGGTTTGTTTGGCATTTGTTTTAGTCTTTACTTTTGCCAATGTGTCAGCTTTCGCCCAAAGCTTTCAACGAATTGCTTCCTTTTCTACAGCGTTAAACATTCCCTCATCGATGGATATAAACAGTGAATCATCGGCTGAAATTATTACGGTTACACCGGATGCTTCCATGCTTATTTATTCTGATAGCCCTCTGGGTGGTATTGGTATGATCGATATCAGTGATCCTAAAAATCCTCAACCTGCCGGTTTTATTAAGATGGGTGGTGAACCAACCTCAGTTGCGATGACCGGCAATAATATCCTGGTTGCTGTAAATACTTCAGAAGACTATATTCATCCTTCCGGTTATCTTTCTGTTGTTTCAGCTTCGGAAAAAAAGGAAATTGAACGATTCGACTTAAATGGACAACCGGATAGTATTGCAGTTTCTCCAGACGGTCGTTTTGTGGCTATCGCCATTGAAAATGAACGTGATGAGGATTTCAACGATGGTATCATTCCCCAATTACCTGCTGGTAATCTCACCCTTTTTGCCATCGAAAATGATCTTCCAGTGCGCTCTAGTAAAAAAATAGTTGATCTTACTGGTTTAGCTGAAATTGCTCCCACTGACCCAGAACCCGAATTTGTTGATTTTAATAGCAATAACCAAGTTGTTGTTACCTTACAGGAAAACAACCATATAGCGATTATTGATGCTGAAACTGGTGAGATTACTTCTCATTTCTCCGCCGGTAGTGTTGATCTAGTTGGCTTAGACAATAGGGAAGAAGGAGCCTTGATCTTTGAGGCTAGTCAAAAAAATAGACGTCGTGAACCGGATGCGGCTAAATGGTTAGACAATGAACGTTTTGTCACCGCCAACGAAGGTGACTACCAGGGTGGTTCTCGCGGGTTTACTATTTTCAATACCCAAGGGGATGTCCTTTACGAATCCGGTTTAGCTTTCGAATATGCCTGTGCTCGAGCTGGTCATTATCCGGAAAAACGTTCTGAAGATAAAGGAATTGAACCAGAAGGATTAGAAGTTGCTTCGTTTAATGGTGAAACCTATATCTTTGTTTTATCTGAGCGAGCTTCCATTATTGGAGTTTACAAAGATACCGGTTTAGCACCGGAGTTCGTTCAGCTATTACCTTCCGGCATATCTCCGGAATCGGCAGTAAAAATTCCCGGGACCAACCTGTTGGCCAGTGCTAATGAATCTGATTTAGGACCAGAGGGTGGGGTTCGTTCCCACGTTATGATTTACGAGTTAACCTCTGATGAAGCAACTTACCCCCAGATTGAATCGGCCATGATTGATGGGAAGCCGATCGGTTGGGGGGCTTTATCCGGTTTAGCTGTCCATCCTTTCCTACCAGGTATGCTTTATGCCGTTAGCGATTCCTTCTACTCCTTACAACCCACCATCTTTCATATCGATGCCAGTTATACCCCAGCCCGTATTGTAGATGTAACCCGGGTAAACCGGAGTGGCTATCCTGCCCAAAAATTAGACCTGGAAGGTATCACCAGCGACGGTGAAGACGGATTTTACCTGGCTTCTGAAGGGAGACCAGATCGTTTAATCCCTCACGCGATTTATCATGTGGATGCCAAGGGAACTATTCAGGAGGAAATACCCTTCCCGCAAGAGCTACTTGAGGTATCAGAACAATGGGCCGCAGAAGGTATTACCATGATTGATAATACACTTTGGATCGCCATTCAAAGGCAGTGGAAAGATGATCCTGAAAACACAGTTCGTTTAGTCGCTTATAATTTGGAAACAGGGGAGTGGGGCGCGGTTCGTTATCCCACTGAATCGATCGAAAGCGGTTGGGTTGGACTTTCCGAAATAACTGCTTTTGGAGATTTTGTCTATATCATTGAACGTGATAATCAAATTGGCGACAAGGCTAAAATCAAACGTTTATACCGTGTGCCTACTACTGAATTACAGCCTGCCGGATTAAGTGGAGATCTTCCAGTGGTTAATAAAGAGCTCGTCCATGACTTTATTCCCGATTTACTATCAACTCATGGATTTGTTGTTGATAAAATTGAAGGGTTTGCCGTTGATGCTGCTGGACAGGGTTTTGCAGTTACTGACAATGATGGTGTCGATGATAGTTCTGGTGAAACCTATTTCTTTACAGTTGATATTACTCGGTGATTTAGGCGGGGGAATAACCAGCAAAACTGGTGGTAGCGCTCGCTACCACCAGTTTTCTCCACCATCCATTTCTGAATTGGGAAAATTCTTGGGAAAATTCAAACCGCAAAAAATGGTTCCTTTACTTCTTCTTCCGTCACCCCGGGCAATCCCCTTCTGCCACCCTGGCAAACTTCAAGCCGGGGCCTACCGTCTTTCAAAATCTTACCTCTGCCCTAGGCCAGGCACTAATTTTGATCCCCAAGTGGTAGCCAATGAAGACTTGCTTGATTATTGTCAGGTGCAAGATATGACTCTTTTGGCTTATTCTCCTCTTTTAGGAGGGGCTTATACCCAAGAAACTAAATCTATTCCCGAGGAATACCGGGGGCAAGATGCCGAGGTTCGTTTATCTACTTTGAAACAATTGGCCAAGAAAAGAGAGCTATGTCACAGCCGACATATAATTGACCCAGGAAAGCCGGAATAAAAATGACCCACCCCTTAAAGGTATAATCCCTCTGATAGGATGAAAAGATCGGAGGGAAATACATGCTAAGGAGTGAGTCAATTATGATGTTACACCAGATGAGAAAAGAAGGAAAGAGTATAAGAAGAATAAGTCGAGAAACTGGACTTTCTCGGAATACGGTGAAATCTTATCTCAAGGCTCAAGCTATTCCAGAGAGAAAAGCCAGGAAAAAGAAGGGTTCAAAACTGGACCCCTTCCAGAAAGAGATTCAAGAGATGATGAAACTGGGGATATTCAACTGTGAGGTGATCTACCCTAGGCTAAAAGAGCTCGGTTACCAGGGAGGGAAAACTACGGTTAAAGATTATGTTCAACCTTATCGTCCTCCTCGAGGAATAGTGGCTACCCAAAGATATGAGACAGAACCAGGTAAACAAGTCCAAGTGGATTGGGGGATTGGCTTTTATCAAGACCAGAAAGATGGAAGTTGTCATAAAGTCTATGTGCTGGTGATGGTTTTAGGCTATTCCCGAGCAATATATGCGGAGTTCAGCAACCACTGCAATATCCATAGTTTCCTACGGGGTCTCACCCAGGGGTTTTCCTACTTCGGAGGGGTAACCGATATCGTTCTATCCGATCAGATGAAAACCGTTATCTTGGGTTGGGATGAGAAACGAAAGCCGATTTGGCATCCTTTGTTTTTGGATGTAGCTCTCACTTTGGGTTTTATCCCCCAGGTTTGTCGAGCCAGGAGACCACAAACCAAAGGAAAAGTTGAACGAGGGGTAGGGTACGTGAAAGCCAATTTTTTACCTGGCAGGAAGTTTCAAGATCGAGGAGATTTAAATCGGGAAGTCTATCAGTGGTGTGAGGAGAAAAATCAACGCCTTCATGGAACGACTGGCCAAAAACCCAAGGAGCTTTTGCTTCAAGAAAACTTGAAACCTCTTCCTTCTCCAGAAAGCTATCAAAAGTATCTCACTGAAAAAAGAAAAGTGAGTAAAGATGGGTTTTTAAGTTACCAAGGAGTGAGGTATGGAGTTCCTTGGATTTATAGTGGTCAAGAGCTTTGGGTCAGAGAAGGAAAAGAAGGGATCGAGATTGTCAAAGATCCGCTGCATATGGTGAGAATTGATGATGAGAGGAATCATGCTGAATGAGTTCTCCCGGATAATTGGTCAAAACCTCCCTGTCATGAGCTTTTCTCTTTGCTCTTGGGGAATAGCAGTTATTCTGTTTGGCCCGGTCAATGATGGTGGGAAGTGACACCTTCTGTCGGTAATCCTGTTCCAAGATGTCTTTGATATAGCTGTAATTGTAATAGCTGTAATTGTAATGTTTTACTGGTGTATTCGGATTCTCGATTAATGATCTTTCCATTTGTAGTTCCTGGATTATGTTTTCCTCCAGATCTTTTGAGATCTTCCTGGTTGGCTTGTTACAGGAATAGTAAATAGAAAATCCCTCAGGATCATTCTTGAATTTTTTGACTAATTGAAAGAATCTTCTCTTTTTAATTCCCAGGATTTGCTGTAGGTATTTTCTCTCTATCTTTTGCTCTAGATATTGCCTTAATAGATCTTTAACCTGGTCATTATTAAATTTCTTGTGTATCTGAACCATAACCTAAAACCTCTCTTGTTTTTTGTTTTAGATTATAGTTATAGGGTGTGCACTTTTAAACTTTAAATCATGTAAAAAAGTGTGCAGTTTTAATTTTTAATTCACATTCAGCTTGACAAAGAGAAATTATTTGATAAAACTATAATATAGTTCTTGTTTTAGGCTCATATTTGGATTAGAAAAGACTCATCAGAATTTTGTACTTCATGAACATGATGAAACTGTATAGGAGAGACAGACTGCGATTAACTACCTGAAAAGAAAAGAAGCCAAAGCTTAATATATAAGATACATTCTTATTACGGTCGTTAGTTATCTACCGGCTGTTTTTATTTTAATAAAAATTAGGAGGGGAGGTTCTTTTATTATGAATAAAATTTGTTTTGTTGTTCTTTCGTTGTTGATTGTATTTTCTTTAACTGTTACTGTCCAGGCTACAACTCAGTACCAGCCTACTTTAGCTGTGGTATCCTTCGAAAATCACTCACAGGTCAATGTTCCGGATGTAGAGAATATGGGTATCCAGTTTCTAGAAAGCGCCATTGCCAATTCCGGGATGTTTACTCTAGTAGATCGGCAAACCGTGGATAAAAACTTAGAGGAATTGGGATTTAACGCAGCCTCTGGATTGGTAGATCCATCTTATTCTATTCAATTAGGCAAAATGCTAGGGGCTCAGTATATTGCTACAGGCAGTGTTGTTGATATTACTCAGAAAGTAACTGAATTTAAAGGTTACAATATTCACACTAAGCGAGTCGCGATTTCAGTTACCACAGGACTGAGAGTCATAGATGCAGAAAGAGGTACTGTATTTTTTGTAGATCAGAATGTTGCTGCCCAAGAGAATTTGCCCATTAATACACAGAATGTATACACGAGTGACCAAACCTATAGTATCTACCAAACATTGATGAAACAATCAATATTAAAATCTGTAAATAACTTAAATCAAAAGGTTATAAGAACTCGCCCGGAAACACCAACTGTCGCAAGGAAGATTCCTATTCCTATTGATTCTGAGCCTGATGGTGCAGATGTAGAGATAATGGGTATATTTTATGGGAATACACCTTGTGAGATACCTTTAGAAGAAGGGAAGATTTTAGAAATAAAGGTAAGCTTAGGAGGATATGAGCCCTGGATAAAAAGAGTAAACATACATGAGGGTTTGGAAATCAGGGCAAAATTACATAAAAAACCTATTTCAGAATCTTCTGGTTCTAATGTCAAAGTAAATGTAGGAGTCCAAACCGAAAAGTCTGATAAAACTGATGATATGATTCAAATGGAAAAAGTAGATTAGAAAGAGAGGCAAAGATGTTTAATAAAAAAAGTATAATAATTTCTTTTTTGGTGATGTTACTTTTCTTACTTAGTAGCCTTCCCACTTTTTCTCAAGAACGTCCCAAAGTAGCCGTTGTAGCCATTACTTCCACTGCTCCAGGCTACTCCTGGCGAAGTGATTCCCCCTTATCAATTGCTGCTACTGATTTGATGATCAATGCCCTGGTCAATAGTAATCGTTTTCGGTTATTTGAAAGAGCAAAATTAGAGGCAATTATGCAGGAACAAAATTTTCAACATTTTTCAGGTATGGTTGATCAGTCTACTGCCGTACAGTTAGGCAAAATGATTGGAGTGGGGACAATCGTAACAGGGACTGTTACCAATGTCAGTGTCAGTTCGGGTAGTGGATTTCAGATTGGCCCTGTAAAGGTACGAAAAAGGTCAGCTAAAGTAAGCATGACTATCAGATTTATTGATGTAACTACCGGAGAGATCCTTTATTCGGCCTCTGAAAGTTGCAAAGACTCTGCTTCTTCTGTTTCAACTAGATTACCTGTAGCTATTCCCGGAGGAGTCGGATTTTCCGAGGAATCAGCTGCTGATATTTTAACAGCAATTGAAGAGATCTGTAATAATGTCGTGACATCTTTCATCGAAAAGATGGATGAAAATATTGCCCGAATTGAGGCTGCTCCTCTGGAAGGCTATGTTGTGCAGGTTAGGTCTACTTCTTCAGGTAATATTACCCAAGTATATATTAATCTGGGAGAGAGCTCAACTATCAAAGTAGGGGACGAGGTCAGGATTTACCGAGAAGGAGATGTTATCCGAGATCCCAAGACCAATGAAATATTGGATAGGGAGTTAATAGTCATTGCTACGGGGACGGTAAGAGTGGTTAAAGAGAAGTTATCAGAGGTCATGATTACCGAAAAGTTTAGCAGTAGGGAAATCAGACAAGAAGATATTGTACAAGTGGTGCGATAAGCAATTAATTAAAAAGTTATAGAAACAGAATGCATATTTCGGCCGCACCCGGACACTGATTCCGGCAACATCCGGACACCTTGTCGAATGATTAAAAAATCAGGTACCCTTGGTTGTTAACCCTAAATTTGGCCTCTAGCACAAGAAAATATACTTATGTTAGAGGCCAAATTAAATACGTTTTAAAATTTAACATAATATACATTATGGGAACTAAAACTATTTGCTTAAAATCCTTTGCAGGTGTTCAACTTTTTCTTTTCTTACCGCACATTCTATTTTAACCCGGCCTTCCTCTTTGGCTTCTAAATCTTTAATGTAACCATAACGTGGGATCTCTTTTTCTATTTTTCCTAATTCTGACCAGCTGACTTCGAAGGAAAGTTTTTGAATTTGATTCTGTAATCGATAAGAGATCAAACTCAAAAGTTTTTCTATTCCTTTTTCTTTTTGAGCCGAGATAAACACGTGATCGTTTTCTCGAATTTCTTTTTCTAATCTTGGTAAATCTGAAAGTAAATCAACTTTGTTTAAAACCACGATTTTAGAAAACTGGTCGAGGCCTATTTCGGAAAGAGTTTGGTTTATAGTTTGAAAATGGGAAAAGTAATCAGGGTGCGAAACATCCAGTATCTCCAAAATTAAATCGGCCTCTTTGGTTTCTTCTAAAGTAGCCCAAAAAGCTTCTTTAATGGTAGGAGGCATTTCTCGGATGAAGCCTACAGTATCAGTAAAAACGGTTTCCCCAACTTCCGGGAGAAAAGCTCGACGGGTAACTGGATCTAAGGTGGCAAAAAACTGATCTTTTACGTAAACTTTGGCTCCGGTTATAGCATTTAACAAAGTTGATTTTCCAGCGTTGGTATAGCCAACGATAGCCACCACCGGAACTTTCCTTGCTTTTCTAAGCGATTTCTGAACTTCTTTTTGTTTTTGAATGCGTTCAATTTCATGATTTAAGAAGGTAATTCGTTTTTGTACTTTTCGCCGGTCTTTTTCTAATCTTTGCTCTCCTGGGCCTCTGGTGCCAATTCCCCCACCCGTTCGAGAAAATTGCTTCCCCCTTCCAGTCAATCGGCTCAATTGATATTGAAGCTGAGCTAATTCCACTCGGATTTTTCCTTCGGCTGTGCAAGCCCTCAAAGCAAAAATTTGATGAATAATAGCATTTTTGGTATAAATTGGCATTTCCCAGTAGTCTTCTAAATTGCGTTGTTGAGAGGGAGAAACTTCAAAATCTATCAAAATACAGTCAATTTCTGGATGATCGTCAATATAATTTTTAATTTCTTTAACTTTACCTTTTCCTAAAAAATATCGGGAAAAAGGATTTCGAACCGAATATTCCCAACAAGTTGTTATTTGAAAACCAACGGTTCGAGCAATAGAAATAAACTCTTCTTTTTCAGAGTCAAGCGAAATAAAGGTTTGAGCACCTTTTTCGGTCTCAAAGTTAACCACCAACCCCAACGCTTTCCGCTTTGCCTGAAAGCTTTTAACCATTCTTTTCTTTATCAACCCCCTCGGCCAAGAGAATTTTTAAAATTTCCCAATACATCTTAACTCGTTCTTTGAGACCTTTGACTATTCCCATTTTTTCTTCTTTCATGAGATGGGTTAAGCCGGGTAAACTTACTACTTCTACTTTAATCCCCATTTTCTTAACATATTTGTTTATCGCGGTTTCTACTCCAAAGCGAGCCAATTCTATGCTTGATATATTAAGTAGGATATCAGCCCGGATAGCTCTTTGACCTGAAAGAAAAGGAGCAATTTTCTGAGCAAAATCGGTAGCAAATCTTCCTTTCTCAAAAACTCCAATCGACACATCGGCTCTGTTAGAAAGTACCGGTTGAACCAAGCTCACCACATGATTTTCAGTCAAATCTACCAAATCAGCATCAAGTAATAAAACCACGTCAGCCTGGATGTATTCCATCCCTCGGTAGAGAGCTCCTCCTTTACCAACGTTTTGAGAAAGTTCTACCACGTCTACTCCCCGATTTCGAGCTATTTGAACGGTTTTATCGGTTGAGCCATCGCTTACTACAATAATTTGATCAATTAAGGGAGTTTTTTTTAAAGTATCTATAATAGGCCCGATGGTTTTTTCCTCATTATAAGCGGCAATAATCGCGGTTATTTTCTCTTTGTTATTCATGACTAAGTTCGAACTAAATTATTTTTAATTTTTTCTAAGGCCGATCCAATAGAGGTTTTCTCAACTTCTATTCGTTCACCGTTAGTTCTAATTTTAACCTCCAAGCTATTTCTTTTCAATAGCTTTTCTCCAACAATAATCTGCACGGGAACGCCAATTAGATCGGCTTCGCTAAACTTGAAGCCCGCCCTTACGTCTCGGTCATCAATAATTAATTCATATCCTTCATCTTTAAGCTGTGAGTATATTTCTTTGGAAGTAGCTCTAATTTTTTCTTCTTTCGAATTAATAGGAATAATTTCAATTTCGAAAGGAGCAATAGACCAGGGCCAACGTATTCCCTGTTGATCGTGATTAGCCTCAATCGCAGCCGCCATTGTTCGGCCGATACCAATACCATAACATCCCATAACCAAAGGCTTTTCGCTACCATCTTGGTCAACAAAATAGGCCCTCATTGGTTCACTGTACTTAACCCCCAGTTGGAAGATATGCCCGACTTCGATGCCTCTGGTTTCTTCCAAGGGAGTTTTACAATGTTCGCACTCTTCCCTTCCCTCAGGAAAAGCTGTTTTACATTCCGGACAAATTAAAATTCTTTCCTCGCCTGTAGGAGCAACAATAATAAATTCGTGGGAAATCTTTCCGCCAATTACCCCACTGTCAGCCGGAACAGCTAAATATTCCAACCCGCAGCGGTCAAAAACTTTACAGTAAGCTTGGTACATTTTTTGGTAGCTCTTTTCCATATCAGCTTCATCCCGGTCAAAACTGTATAAATCTTTCATGATAAATTCTCGGGATCTCATGATGCCAAACCGGGGTCTGATTTCGTCTCGAAATTTAGTTTGGATTTGGAAGAGCATGAGTGGTAATTGTCGGTAAGATTTTATTTCTCTTCTGGCCAGATCAGTGATAATCTCCTCATGGGTGGGACCCAGGCAAAAATCTCGCTCTCTTCGGTCTTTAAAGCGGATTAGTTCCGGACCATAAATATCCCAGCGACCGGTTTCTTTCCACAGTTCTCCCGGATGCATAGCCGGCATTAAAATTTCCTGCCCACCGGCTAAGTTCATTTCTTCTCTGACTATATTGGAGATTTTTTCTATAACCCGCATCCCCAGGGGAAGGAAGGTATAAATTCCTGAGGAAAGTTGCCTAATCATTCCTGCTCTAATCATATAACTGTGACTGACTACCTCCGCTTCCTGAGGTGATTCCTTCAGGGTGGGAGCGAACAATTCAGACATTTTCAAGGTTCAGTTCCTCCTTCTACCTCTTTATCTCTAATCAGTTTTATCAGTTCAATAAACATTTCCTCCGGTCCAACAATTTTTAATATCTCTCCCTGGGAAAAAAGAACTAATCCCCGAGGGGAAAAGGCAACTCCTAAATCGGCCTCCCGGGCTTCACCCGGCCCATTTACTTCACAACCCATAACTGCTATCTTTAAAGGGGTGCTTGTCGGGAACCAACTAAAAAACTCTCTTAAGGCTTTGACTAATGATACCACGTTTCCCTTCTTTCGGGCACAAGTGGGACAGGAAATTATCTCTATTCCGCGTTTTCTCAAGTTTAGAGAGCGGAGAATACTCCAGGCTACCTGAGTCTCTTGCACTGGATTATCGTTCGTAAGGGATATTCTGATGTTATCCCCAATTCCCTCTCGCAGCAAAGTTCCTACTGCCAGAGATGATTTAACCACACCTTCCCACCCTTCACCCGCCTCGGTAAGCCCCAGATGCAAGGGGTAGGAAAAAGACTGGTCTAATTTTCGATAAATTTCTATAGTTTCTTCCACTTCAGTAGATTTAGCAGAAAGAATAATTCGATTAAATTTCTTGCTTTCCAGAAAATTAACCATTTCTTCCATGCTATCGAATAAGGCCGATACCCGTTCTTTTTCCGAAAATTTTTTAGGAATAGAACCAGTATTTGCTCCCAAGCGAATGGTCGACCCTTTTTCTTGGGTAAAACTTATTAACCGATCCAGTTTTCCTAAACTTCCTATGGTTCCAGGGTTTATTCGAACTGCATCTACTCCCAACTTGATGCATTTTATACCCAACTCCAGGTTGAAATGAATATCGGCAACCAAAGGCATGTTCGACTTTTTTTTCATCTCTGCCAAACCTTCAACAGCTCTCTGGTCAGGAACGGCTACCCTAAATATTTCGCAACCTGCTTTTTGAACCTCTATTAGTTCTCGGGCAAAAGCTTGCAGATCTCCTGGATGGTTACGGGCCATAGCTTCCACCCATATAGGGTTTTCTCCACCGACTTTTAAGTTACCCAAAGGCACCACTTGTTTTATTTTTCTCATTTACCACTCACTATCCTTAAAACATCCTGATAGGTAACAAAAATAGCTACTCCAAAAATAAGCACGATTCCTATGAAGTACATAATGCCAATTTTTTCCGGTTCTAAAGGTTTTTTCCGAATTTTCTCTATCAAAAAGAGTAAAAGGTGACCTCCGTCCAATAGGGGAATGGGAATTAGATTAAAAATGGCTAAAAAGTTGCTCACCACAGCAGCAAACATTAAAAGGTTTAAAAAGCCAAAGCTAGCAGCTTGACCGGCCATTTGGGCTATGCCCAGTGGACCGGCTAATTCCAGTGGGAGACGACCGGAAATAGTATAAAGCAGACCGACAATACTCATAATGAACCAATTTCCTACAGTCTTAAAACCTTGAACTATAGTACCTCCAAAACCGAGACTTACATTTTCTACTCCAAACATTATTCCAATGAGTGCTCTTTTTTCTTCTTCATTCCACTGGGGGATTACTGAAATTGTAAGTTGCTCCTCTCCTCGGCGGATAGTCAGCTCTACTGGTTGGTCGGGGCTGGAGGAAATGATATTAATTACTCGATCCAGGTTATCTGCTGGATTACCGTTAACTTCCACAATAGTATCCCCTGCCTGGATACCAGCTTGTGCAGCCGGGCTGTCGGGTACAACCTCCATCACAGTTAAATTTCCTATTGGGACACCTGAAAAACTGAAAACTATTATTACCAGCACGACAGCCAGTAAAATATTCATTAAAGGACCAGCAGCGACAATCAAACTTCGTTGCCAAATGGGCTTGGAATCAAACCGTTTTGCCGAAGGTACCTGGGCTTCTTCATAACCTTCAATCGCATTACCTTCCATTCCAGCTAACCGAACAAAACCGCCTAAGGGTAAAGCCCGCAAATAAAAATCGGTGCCTAACATCTTCCACCCAACCAGTTTAGGTCCATATCCAATAGAAAAATCGATTACGTAAACCCCGAAAAAGCGAGCTACAAGAAAGTGACCGAATTCGTGGGTAGTGACCAAAAGCCCTAAAACAAAAATAAAAGCTAAAATACTGACTACCATGATATACTCCTTTGTTTGATCAATTGAGAAGCCCGGTTAAATCCTAAATAATAAACTTCTTGTACTTCTTCTATAGTATTGGGAGATGGTATTTCTTTTTCCAGGGTTCCTTCTAAAACAGAAGGGATTTCTCCCAAAAAAATTTTTCGCTCCAGAAAAGCTCTTACACAAGCTTCATCGGCCCCACAGAAGTAAGTCGGATAACCGGCCCTTTTTTTAGCTACCTCTCGAGCCAGGTAAAAGCCGGTAAATTTAGAAGAAACCGGATAATCAAAGTTGAGAGATTTAATCTGAGAAAAATTAACCGGTTGGGAGAAAATCGGTTTGTTGGAAGGCATAAAGTCACTGATTACCGATCTCATATCGGGCAAAGATAGTAAAGCAGTTAAAGATCCATCTTTTAAACCTATCAAAGCATGAATAATACTCTCTTTTTGCACGATTACATCGATCATATCCAGATCCATTCCAAAAATATAGCTGGCTTCTATCATTTCCAGCCCTTTGTTGACCAAAGTAGCCGAGTCAACAGTAATTTTAGCCCCCATTTGCCAATTAGGATGGGAAAGAGCCATCTCTGGAGTAATATCGTTTAAATTTCCCTCCCATTCGTAAAAAGGACCTCCAGAAGCAGTGAGATATAAACAATCTACTGAACTCCGTGGGAGCCAACGAAGCATTTTCCACAAAGCGTGATGTTCGCTGTCCAGAGGATAAAGGTTTTTGTTTTTCTCCAGAGAAAGATTTTGAACCTCTCCAGCGAGGATTAAGATCTCTTTACTGGCCATCCAAAGTGGTTTAGAAGTGGCTATTAGCTTAGTAAAAAGAGGAAGAAAATCGACCCCAGCTACTGCAAAAAAAACCCCTTCTACCTCTCCTCCCAGTAAAATTTCTTCCAGTTGAGAATCGTTAGCAATGATTTGAGTTGAGGGGGGAGAAACGAGAGCCGATGGAAAATAGGCAAATTTAGGTTGGTACCGATTAATTTGCTCGAGTAGTTTAGTCTGATTGGTAAATCCCGAGAGAAGAACCAACTCGAAATCAGCTTGTTCGCTTATAACTTCCAAAATTTGATTGCCCAAGAATCCGGTAGAACCTAAAACTGCTACTTTCAATCTATCCACCCCACATTGTACCTAAGATAAAAACTAATGGACCAACGGTGAAAAAAGAATCAAATCGGTCAAGTACTCCTCCATGACCAGGAAGAAAATTACCTGAGTCTTTAAGTTTGACTCTCCTTTTTAAAGAGGATTCAAAAATATCCCCTAAGAAACCAACCAATCCCAATAAAAATCCGCACAGAAAGCCTAAAAATGGACTAAAGGGGATAAGGTTAAAATTGGCAAAAACCCCTCCGAAAAAAGCGGCTATTATCAAACCCCCAAGTAGTCCTTCCCAACTTTTGCCCGGACTAATATTGGGAACTACTTTGTGCCTTCCCCATTTTTTACCTAAAAAGTAGGCAAAAATATCATTTAACCATACTAAAAAAGCCAGGAAAATAACTGTTTTACGCCCACTTAAAAAACCGGTCTTGACCCAAAAAAAAGGGAAAATAATGCAAAACCACCATCCCGTAAAAAGGAAAACCATCTTTTCTAAAGGTATTTGAGGTTGAGTTATTATCCAAACTATTAATATTAAAAACCCTAAATACCAACCTAAAAAAGGAAAGCTTTGCTCCAGAAACCACCAGGAAAAGTAAAACCAACCTAAAAGCGCAAGACTTAAACCTATTGCCACTATTTGCTCTTGTTTTGAGAAATACATACGAGCAAGCTCTATCATTGACACACCCGAGAGAAAAATAAAAACTGCTATAAAAGAAAGTGGATGAAGCAAAATCAGCAGGAGAAACAAAGGGAGAGCTACCGCTACACTAATTATTCTTTTTTCTAATTCATTATTTAGTGATGAGGACAATCCCTAATCGATTCCTCCAAACTTTCTTTTTCTTCGAGAGAAGTCTTCTATAGCCTGATCCAATTCCTCTTTTCCAAAGTCCGGCCACAGGATATCGGTAAACCAAAGTTCACTATAAGCCGTTTGCCACAATAAAAAATTGCTCAATCTCTTTTCTCCCCCAGTTCGAATTAAAAGGTCGGGGTCAGGCTCAGTTTTGGTATCTAAGAAATTACGAAAGTTGTTTTCGTCCAAGGAAGAAGCGGTCAGCTTTTTCTCCAATATTTTTTGGTAAGCTCTTACTATTTCATCTCTTCCTCCATAATTAATGGCTAAATTAAGAGTAAAAATCGGTTCAGGTACGGCTTTTTCCCAGTAGATCATTTTTTCTACCAGCGCCGAAGGAAGTCCCTCTTTTTTACCTAAGAATTTAATTCGAAATTGCCTTTCTTTTAATTTAGGACCGTATTTATCCAACGATTGGGAAAAAAGCTGCATTAGTCCTTCTACTTCATTTAAGGGGCGCTTCCAATTTTCGGTAGAAAAAGAATAAAGGGTTAAGAAAGAAACTCCTCTCTGGTGACATTCTTCCACTATGGTCTCTATTACTTCTGTTCCCTTTTTATGACCTTCCAAGCGGGGCAGCCCTTGCCGGCTGGCCCATCGCCCGTTACCATCCATGATTATTGCTATGTGAGTTATTAGGGAGTTCAAACGCTCATAATCTCCTTTTCTTTCTTTTCCCACAATCCCTCGATTTGATTAATAAAATCGTCGGTCAATTTTTGTACTTCTCCTAAATTCCTTTTACTTTCATCTTCGGAAATTAAACTTTCTTTCTCCATTTTTTTAATTTCTTCGTTGGCCTCTCGCCGAATATTTCTGATGGCTACTTTCGCTTCTTCAGCCAATTTTTTAACGGTTTTGGCGATTTCTTTTCTTCTTTCTTCGGTGAGAGGAGGAACACTGATTCGAATTACTGCTGAATCTATTACCGGGTTAAACCCCAAATCCGATTTCCAAATGGCTTTTTCTATTGCTTGAAGTGCGTTTTTATCCCAGGGCTGGATAAGTAAGGTTCGGGCATCGGGGGTGCTGATAGAAGCAATTTGTTTGAGTTCTGTGGAAGAACCATAGTAGTCAATTTCCAGGTTCTCTATCAGAGCAGGTGAGGCTCTACCAGTTTTAACGTGAGAAAATTCTTCTCGAAGTACCTGAACTGCCTGTTGCATCCTCTTTTCAGTATCTTTTAAGAGTTTTTTTAATTCTCCATCACTCATTTTTTTCCCTCCCTACTAAGGTTCCTACTTTTTCTCCGGTTAAAATTCTCACCAGATTATCCGCTTGATAAATATTGAAAACCACGATAGGAATGTTATTATCCATACACAAAGAAACAGCTGCCGAATCCATCACTTTTAATCCTCGATTAAGTACTTCTAAATAATCCAGGTGATCAAATCTTAAAGCGCTCTGGTTAATAATCGGGTCTGATTCATAAACCCCATCTACCTTGGTGGCCTTTAAAATCGCCTCGGCCCTGATTTCAGCTGCCCTTAAGGCAGCGGCAGTATCGGTAGTGAAATAAGGATTGCCAGTACCAGCGGCTAAAACCACCACCCGTCCTTTTTCCAAGTGCCGAATAGCTTTTCTTCGAATATAGGGTTCAGCTATTGCTCGCATTTCTATAGCAGTCTGAACCCGGGTGGGAAGACCTTTAATTTCCAGAATATCTTGCAGTGCCAAAGCATTCATAACCGTAGCCAACATCCCCATGTAATCAGCTGTTATTCGGTTTATGCCTTTTTCACTTGCATCCCGTCCTCTAAAAATATTTCCTCCCCCTACCACTATGGCTATTTCTACTCCCAAGTCCCTTCCTTTTTTTATTTCTTCGGCTAAATAATTTAGAATTTTACTATCGATTCCCGAAGGGAGAGAACCCATCAGGGCCTCTCCCGATACCTTGATTAAGATTCTTTTAAACTGAGCTTTAGCCGAATCAGCCATTATCCTCCTCACCCAACTTGAACCTTACAAACCGCTTTACCACAATATTCTCTCCCAATTTAGCGATAGCTTCGAGTAGCAGATTTTTAACTTTTTTATCCGGCTCTCGAATATAAGCTTGCTCCAGCAGGCAATTTTCTTCGTAAAATTTCCTCATTTTTCCTTCTATAATTTTTTCTTTTACCGCCTCTGGTTTTCCACTATCTTGCATCTGTTCCTGGAAAATCTTTTTCTCTCTGGCTTTTACCTCTTCTGGTACGTCTTCGGGGGATACCCAAAGCGGAGCCTGGGCGGCTACCTGGAGTGTAAGTTCTTTAACCAGATTTTTGAAATCTTCTGTTCGGGCTACGAAATCGGTCTCACAATCTACCTCTACTAAAACTCCGATTTTGCCATCGGTGTGAACGTAGGAGCCGATGAGCCCTTCTCGAGCGGAGCGCCCCTGTTTTTTATTGGCTGTTTCTATGCCTTTTTTCCTTAAAATTTCCTGAGCTTTTTCTATATCACCCTCAGATTCTTCGAGTGCTTTTTTGCATTCCATTACTCCGGCTCCGGTAAGTTTTCGAAGTTCAAAAACCTCTTTGGCTTCGATGCTCATTCTTTTTCTTCCTCCTCCCACGAGTTGTCTTCTTCTATTTCTTCCAGCTCAGAATCATCTTCCAATTCAGACCCAACCGATGCTTGAGTTAAACCCTCTGACTGGGAATCAACTTCTTCTAAGCCGGCAACTTTTTCTAAAATTTCTTCTTCTGGAACAGCTACCCCTTCAGTAGGAATCATTTCTTCTCCTTCTTGAGCCAATCGTTTGCCTTCAATTACTGCGTCCGCCATAATGGAAGAAAAAAGTTTGATAGCTCGGATAGCGTCGTCATTCCCAGGGATTACGTAATCTATCATATCGGGATCACAGTTGGTGTCTACGATAGCTATGATAGGAATACCCATTTTGCGAGCTTCCAATACAGCATTTTCTTCTCGGTGAGGATCCACGATGAAAACACAGTCCGGCAGTCGTTCCATATTTCTGATTCCACCTAAATATTTTGCCAAACGAGCTTTCCTTTTTAAGATTTGCATGACTTCTTTTTTAGGTAATTGGCTTAAGGTTCCTTTTTCTTCCATGGCTTCGATACTTTTTAGTTTTTCAATGCTACGTCTAATAGTAGAAAAATTGGTTAGCATTCCTCCCAACCATCTTTGATTTACATAAAACATGCCACAGCGAGACGCTTCCTGCTCAATAGACTCTTGGGCCTGCTTCTTAGTACCTACAAATAAAATTGTCCCACCATTTTGCACTGACTCTTTGACAAAGTGGTAAGCCTTTTCGGTGAGAGTGACTGTTTTTTGCAGGTCGATAATGTAAATGTTGTTTCTTTCGGTAAAAATGTAGGGTTTCATCTTGGGGTTCCAACGACGAGTTTGGTGACCAAAATGAACCCCTGCTTCTAAAAGTTGCTTCATAGTAACAACCATTATTAAATTACTACCTCCTTCCGGTTTTTTTCCTCTGCAGGACTATTTCTTTTAAACTGAATAACCGGAAAATATCCTGCACGCGTAATTGAAAACCAAAACCGGGCAAAGTATAACATGAACTCTCTAACTTTGGCAACGGGTTTGGCTAAGAAGAGAGTCAAAACTTAAATCATAATTTCACAAAACGTATCGACTAACGTCCTCGTCCTTCACGATATCTTTGAGTCGCTCGGTTACATAAGGGGCATCGATAACCATTTTTTGACCTTTTAACTCCGAGGCCCGAAAAGAAATTTCTTGCAATACTTTTTCCATTACGGTATGCAATCTACGAGCCCCAATATTTTCCAGCTTTTGATTCAGCTGATAAGAAATCTGAGCAATTTCTTTTAGGCCATCGGCTGTGAAGTCAAGTTCGACTTCTTCGGTCCTCAAAAGGGCTTGGTATTGTTTCATCAAAGAATTAAAAGGTTCAACCAGTATTCGATAGAGATGATTTTGAGATAATGAAGATAGCTCAACCCGAATGGGAAACCGACCTTGGAGTTCGGGTAATAGGTCTGAAGGTTTACTATGAGAAAATGCCCCAGCAGCAATGAATAGAATATGGTTAGTCCGCACCGCACCGTGTTTGGTAAGAACAGTAGTTCCTTCTACAATGGGTAGCAGGTCCCTTTGTACTCCTCCTCGGGAAACATCCGGTCCATGAGCCTCTCCTCCAGAAGGGGTGGCAACTTTATCTATCTCATCGATAAACACAATACCGGTTTCTTCTACTCTTCTAATGGCTTCCGTAGTAATTTCCTCTAAGTCAACCAGTTTTTGGGCTTCCTGGTTAAACAGGATTTCTCGGGCATCTTTCACCTTTACCCTTTTTCTTTTTTGGCGAGGAGGAAAGAAATTGCCAAAAAGATCTTTGAGGTCTATTCCTAACCCCTCCATCCCTCCGACTGAAGCAACTTCAAGCGGAACTGAACTTTCTTCTACTTCAATCTCTATAAACCGATCATCCAGCTCTCCTTTTCTTAGTTTTTCTTTCAACTTTTCTCTGGTTCTTCCTCGGGAAGGTGAAGGCGTGGAAGCCTCAGGCCAAACAACATCCACTTGAGGAGAGGCGGTTTTTTCGTAGTCTCTATCGTTTCTTAGAGCTAAAAGCGCATCGATAACGCGTTCCTCTGCCATTTCCTCTGCCCTTTCCTTCTGCCCTTTTATCCGCTCTGCCTTTACCATTCGAATCGATAATTCAGTTAAATCTCGGATTATTGATTCCACATCTCTTCCTACGTAACCTACCTCGGTGAATTTAGTGGCTTCTATTTTGATAAAAGGGGCAGCGGTAAGTTTGGCAATCCGTCGAGCGATTTCGGTTTTACCCACGCCGGTGGGTCCAATCATGATGATATTTTTGGGATTTATTTCCTCAGCGATTTCGGGAGGTAATTTTCGACGACGAATACGATCACGAAGGGCTAAAGCCACGCACTTTTTAGCCTCTTCCTGACCCACAATATATTTATCAAGTTGATTCACAACTTCTTGGGGGGTTAAAGTTTCATCCACCGTTGGCATAAATTTGACCTCCTAAATGGTCTCGATAGAAATACTCTGGTTGGTGTAAATACAGATTTCCGAGGCGATTTGGAGAGATATCCGCACAATTTCTTCTGCCCCCAGATCGGTATAACCCAAAAGAGCTTTAGCCGAAGATAGGGCAAAGTTGCCTCCGGAACCAATAGCCGCTACCGGTTCGTCCGGTTCAATTACATCTCCCTTGCCGGAAACAATAAATATTTGATTTTTGTCCATAGTAAGGAGCAAGGCGTCGAGCTGGCGCAATATCTTGTCAGTGCGCCACAGTTTGGCCAATTCAATTGCTGCCCGAGGCAAGTTCCCGCTGTAGGTATTTAACTTTTCTTCAAATCGATCCAGCAGAGATAAGGAATCGGCCACACTGCCAGCGAACCCGGCTAATACCCGTCCTTGATAAAGCCGACGAATTTTTTTGGCTCCCTGCTTTAAAACGGTATCATTAAGGGTCACCTGGCCGTCGGAACCAATTGCCCCCTTCCCTTCTTTTAATACTGCTAACACAGTGGTAGATCGAACCATATCAGTTCTCCTTTCTTCCAGCTCGAGGATGGGTCTGGTCATAAACTGCTTTCATTTTTTTCCAATCAATATGGGTGTAAATTTGAGTGGTGGAAAGGCTTGAGTGACCTAATGCTTCTTGAACAGTTCGCAAATCGGCCCCACCCATTAAAAAATGAGTAGCGAAACTATGACGGAAAGTATGAGGGGAAACTTTTTTATGGGTAAAACCCATCCGTTTTAACAGAGTATCTAAAATTTTTCTCACCCCACGTGTCCCTAAAGCTTCGCCCCGGTTATTTAAAAATAGCTTTGAAGAAGAAGTGAAATTTTCTCGAAAAAGCAAATAATTTTCTAAGTATTCCTGAACTTTAGGAGCAAAAGGGACTACCCTTTCTTTCCCTCCTTTTCCTTTTACTCGAACCAGTCTCTGGGTTAAGTCTATACTGTCTAACTCCAACTGAGTTATTTCCCCCACCCTCAGCCCACTGGCATAAAGCAGTCCAAATAAAGCTCGATTACGAGCAGTAAGGAACTTAGGGGAATTTTCCCACTCTTTTTGCAATTTTTCTAAAATAGATTTAATTTCCTCTTCAGTTAAAAAGTCCGGTAGTTTTTTTTCTATCGAAATAGTTCCTATTTGATCGGTGGGATTTTGGTCAATTATTCCCCTTCGACGGAGGAAGCGAAAAAAAGAACGAAGAGCTGATGCCCGGTTAGCCTGAGAAACCCGCTTCAAATTGTGATGAGTTTTCAACCAAGCCATAAAAGAACCGACCTCTTGCGAAGAAATTTGTGTAATAGACAAGTTTTTCTTTTGTAAAAATTGAGTTAACGCTTCCAGAGTAAAACGATAATTATCAATCGTATGTTGGGAATAACGTTTTTCTTTTTCCAAATAATCTAAAAATAGATTTACCAAATTACTATTTTCCCGATAAACTGATTTCAAGCGGTACCCCTTTCCAGTCCATGGTTTCTCTTAAAAATTTTTCTATCCATTTTTTCAGCATTTCTTCTTTTTTCCCCACTCCCGAAAAATTGGTGTGTAAGATAAATCGGGGTGGAGCTACTTGCTCTTGAAAAATATAGTAAATTTGGAAAAACTTACCGGAAGGTAGGGCCCATTTAAATTGATTTAACTCTTCTTTAATAGTTTTGTTCAAGAAACTGGTTTTTAACCGCTGGTAATAACGGGTAGTAATATTACCTAACAAAGGGAAAATTTGAGAAGCAATTGTTTCCTCCAAAGCATACCCCATCACCAGCTCGCTATAATAAAGAAAGTTTAAATCTTGCCTGACCCATTCTTTAATTTCCGACTCTTTAACCTTTGTTTCTCTTACTAAATCCATTTTATTTACAAACACAATACATCCCTTTTTATTCTGAACAATCTGGGCAGCAATCCTTTTGTCCTGACGGGTAATTCCCTGGATAGGGTCAACTACCAAAAGACAAATTGAGGATTCTTCAATGCTTCCTTCTGTCCGCCGGGAAGCATAAAAGTCAAGTTTGTCTGCTTTTGCCCCTCGAGAAAGGCCAGCGGTGTCTATCAATCGGAAAGCACCAAAAGGGGTGTGGATGGTAGACCCTACAGCATCCCGCGTAGTGCCGGGATGAACAGAAACCAGAGAACGATGATAACCTAAAAGACGATTATAGAGGGTAGATTTTCCTACATTGGGTTTACCTACTATGGCCACCGATGTTGGTGTTTCTTGCCTGGCGGTCGAGCTTGTCTCTTCTTGTTCTTGAATTTCTTGGGAAATCACCCGTTTGAGATTAGCTATCCCGTCTCCATGTAGAGCCGAAATTTGAACAACCGGGTCCAGCCCTAAGGTTAAGAACTCGGTTGGTGGTAGCTGGTGAGTTACCCCTTCTCTTTTGTTCACTACTAAAATAATCGGAATTTGCTCTTTCCTCAGCCGAGCAGCTATTTCCGCTTCCAGGCCGGTAAGGTGGGTTCGGCCATCTACCACGAAAAGAGCTACCCTGGCTTCTTTTAAAACTTCCCACACTTTTTGCTCTATTTCTCTCTGAAGAGATTGGGGATGAACCCCCCAGACCTCTAAACCCCCGGTATCAACTATTTTAACCGGTTGTCCTCCGATTTCCACTAAGTTTTCTAAAAAATCACGGGTTACTCCGGGAGAAGGGTCTACAATAGCTAATCTTTTTTTAGAAAGACGATTAAACAAGGTGGACTTTCCTACATTAGCCCGACCTACAATCGCTACCAGAGGAAAATCAGCTTTCAATTTTTTCTCCTTGGGAAAATTTCTCGAGTCGTTTTACAACTTCTTCTACTATCCAATTAGGGGTAGAAGTTCCACTTGTGACCAAGACCAAACCCTGGTTAACAAGCGAGAGGTCAAGTTCATCCGCCTTTTCAATCCAGATGGTTGGTATCCCTTCTTCCTTGGCTACTAAGAAAAGGGCTCTTGTGTTTGAACTCTGTTTTCCTCCGATTACTATCACTCTTTCAATGCCTTCTTTTTGAATTTTTTCTCTCAACTCTTGCTGCCGGTTTCCGGTTTCTAAGCACAAAGTGGAAAAGAGCTTTGTTTTTTCTTCTAATCCTTTATTTCGTAGCCAGTTTTTGAATTGGAGAAAACTACGAATGGGGAAAGTGGTTTGCTCTATTATTGCTGGCCTTCCTTTCCAGGCCGGATGGGATAGACTTCTTTCCCATTCTTCCTCTTTTCCTCCCAGAACCAGTGCTTTCCCATCTATGTAACTTAAAAGAGCTTTAATTTCAGGATGAAACAAATTTCCTAAAATCACCAGTGAGAAGTTATCTTGGTTTAGCTTCTGAGCTAAAAGTTGAACCTTTTTAACCCGGGGACAGGTAGTATTGACTAAGCGAACCCCTTTTTCTTCTAAAGCAACCAAGGTTTCCTTTTCTAAGCCATGAGAACGGGAAATCACCCACGAGTCACCTTTTATTTCCGAAACAGCATGAATCAATCTGGCTCCTCTTGTTTGCAGCTCTTCTACCGCTTGTCGGTTATGAACCAGTTCTCCCAGAAGATATACCGGAGAGGTGCCACTCTGATTTAAAGTTTCAAAAGTTAAATTAAAAGCCCTTTGTACTCCCGGGCAAAAGCCGATTGATTTTGCTTTCACAACTTTCATATTAGTCTTCAACCACCATAGATAATAAAGTATTTACCACTTCTTCTATTTTCAGGGAAGAAGTATCTACTAAAATCGCATCTTCCGCCTGTTTGAGGGGAGAATCTTCTCGATTGGAATCTATGAAGTCCCTTTCCCGAATATTGTCTAAGATTGCGAAATAATCGGTTTCTAACCCCTTTTGTTTTAGTTCCCACCATCGCCGAAAAGCCCGGATTTCTGGTAAAGCAACGAGGAAAATCTTGAGATCGGCTTCCGGCAGAACCACGGTGCCGATATCTCTCCCTTCGGTTACCGAATTACTGGATAAAGCCAGCTCTCTTTGTTTTCCTCTTAAATACTGGCGGACTTCGGGAATTTTCGCCACTAAAGATACATGTTGATCCACCATTGGTTCCCGAATAGCCTTGGTCACTTCCTGCTGGTTCAGAAAAATTCGGTGACAATTTTGTTCTCTTTCTAACCGAAGGTCAACCTGTTTTAAAAGCTTTCTTACTTGAGCAAAGTTATCAGCTTGAAAATTATGCTGAAGAAAATACCAGGTAAGAGCCCGGTACATAGCCCCGGTATCCACATACAAATACTCTAATCGTTCAGCTAAAATTCGGGCAACCGTACTTTTCCCGGCTCCGGCCGGGCCATCAATAGCAATGTGTTTTTTCACCCGCGCAAATTCACCTTTCCTTGTTTTTATTTTTCAAAATCAACTTTTATGGTAGGACAACCGAACTGTTGCAGATGGTCGAAAAATTGAGGATAGCTTATTTCTATGCAATCTACTCCCTCTACAGTTACCTCTTTTTGACTTATTAAACCGGCAATTACCAAACTCATAGCTATCCGGTGATCGTTAAAACTTTTAACTCTTCCTCCTTTTAAAGGGGAACCTCCCTGGATTATTAACCCGTCCTTTTTCTCTTCTACCTGGGCTCCCAACTGAGAAAAACCGCAAGCAATTGCCCTTAGTCTATCACTTTCTTTTACTCTCAGCTCCTCCGCTCCCCAGATTGTGGTTTTACCCTCGGCCTGGGTAGCTAAGAGAGATAAAATTGGTATCTCATCGATTATAGCCGGGATTTTATCTGGACCCAATTCAATTCCTCGCAGCTTAGAATACGAGGCTTCAACTTCTCCCCGGAGTTCACCGAAATCTTCTCTGACTTTTCCAACCGTTACTTTTGCCCCCATTTCCCGTAGAGCTTCCAAAAACCCGCATCGGGTAGGATTCAATCCCACGTCTTCCACCACCACCCGGGAGCCTTCAACTAAGATGGCGGCCGCTAAAAGAAAAGCAGCAGAAGAAATATCTCCTGGCAAATTAAAATCTCGGGCCCTCAGTTCTCTCGGAGGAGTTACCTTAAGTCGTCCCTTGCTTTTTGTAATTTCTACTCCTAAATAGCGCAACATATTTTCAGTGTGGTCGCGAGAGGGAAATGGCTCTTCAATAAAAGAAGGACCGTTTCCTCGAAGAGCAGCGAAGATAAGGGAAGATTTTACCTGAGCGCTTGCTACCTTCAACTGGTAAGAAAAGGAATCCAATTGGTTTTTCCCTAAAATGAAAATTGGAGGAAAGCGGTCTTTTGCCCTACTACCGATGGATGCCCCAGTCAACCTTAAGGGTTCGATAATTCTTCTCATCGGGCGATTTCGCAAACTTTCATCTCCGGTAAGAACTGTTAGTCCTTCGATTCCAGCTGCTATTCCACTTAAGAGACGAATAGTAGTACCAGAGTTTCCAGCATCAATCACGTTTTCTGGTTCATGAAGACTGCCTGAACTTTCTATTATTACTTTTTCTTCTTCCGGAGAAAGAGAAAAAGAAATTCCCATAGCCCTCAGACAGTTTAAAGTAGAGAGACAATCTTGACAAAAAGAAAAGCCACTTATTTCAGTTCTACCCTGACTTAAAGCTCCAATCATAGCTGCTCGGTGACTGAGTGATTTATCTCGAGCAGCTTTTAAACTTCCTCCAAGAGGATTAGTAGTCGGGGTTACAGTCGCTTTTTTCATAGTTATCCTCTACTAAATCTTTTCGGAGAGAGCGCGCTTGTCTCAGATAAACCGGCTCGATCTTTGTTTTTCCTTCTTCTACCTCTACCAGAGCTAACATCCGGATACAACGAGGGAGGGCAGAGTTAACTTCCATTTCCTGGCTGCAGAGAATGGGAAGCCGTTGAAAAGGCTCTTGTTCTCTAATTGCCCGGGCAGGGAATGCTGAATGGATATCCGGGGTAGCGGTAATAAATAGAGTAACTACCTGAGGTGGAGAAAGCTGGTTTTTCTCCATCATGGTTTGAAAAAGAATGAGCGAAGCCTCACTTATCTCCGGTTCTATGTCATTTTCCACGGTAATTGCCCCTCGGATTCCTCGTATCATTATTTTTCCTCCTTAAAATTCAAACCCTTCTCGAGCTTTAATCCCCTTAGTATAGGGATGTTTGATTTCTCTCATCTCGGTTACCAAATCGGCCATATCGATCAGTTGCTCTGGGACTCTTCTACCGGTGATTACTACCTCTACTTGGGGTTTTCTTTCCCGGAGCACCTGCTCAAGTTCTTCCCAATTTAAAAGATTAAAAGCAAAAGCATAACTGATTTCATCTAAAATAACCAGTCGGTGAGTTCCCTCGTGGAGAGCACGCTTAGCCAGTTCCCAGCCAGCTCTAAACTCTTTTTGGTCTTCCGAATTAATTTCTCTCCCGAGTAAAAAATCCCCACTTCCAAACTGATAAAACTCTGCTTGAGGAATGCACTGGAAAGCCGCCATTTCTCCGGTGAACTGCCTTTTGAAAAACTGGACAAAGAGCACCCGCAAAGAATGACCTAAGGCTCGAAGCGCCACTCCCAAAGAGGCAGTAGTTTTTCCTTTACCGTTGCCAAAGTAAACTTGAATTAAACCCTGATCATCGGTCATCTTTCTCAATCCTTCCTGCCATTTCTCCCTTTTCTTTATTTTTCATCATTTGTTGCAAACGAGTTAGTTCTTCTGGGGTTAGGAACCGCCATTCCCCAGGTAAAAGTCCCGGATCCAGCTTTATAGGCCCCATTTGGTTCCTGATTAATCTGAGCACCGGATAACCGAGATAATCCAACATTATTCTAACTTCATGTTTCTTTCCCTCAGTTAAAACCAATTCTACTACAGAGATATCCCCTTTTCTTTGAAGAATTTTACCTCGTCGAATATGGTAGCTGGTGTCCTTCCAAACGATGCCTTGCTGTAAACTGTCGATTTGGGCTTGATCTATTGCTCCTGATACATAGGCTAAATATTTTTTCTCCACTTCAAATCGAGGATGGGTAAGAAAATAAGTTAAGTTGCCATCATTGGTAAGAATAAGCAAACCCTCACTTTCCCAATCCAGTCTTCCAGCTGGAAAAATCCGATAAGGAAAACCAGAAAAGTAGTCTTTTATCGTTCTTCTTGCTCGAGGGTCTTTTAAAGTAGTAAGACAATCTCGAGGTTTGTAAAACTGAAGGTAGGTCAGGTTTTCCTCAATTACAATTCTCTTACCATTATAGAATACCTGATCCTCTTTTCTAACCTGAAAAGCGGGATTGGTGGTTAATTCCCCATTTACCCATATTCTTCCTTCTCGGATTAGCTGATCGCATTTTCTTCTTGAGGCCACGCCCGCTCTGGCCAAGAATTTATTTAATCTATCTGACACCCTCTTTCCCTTCCCTAACAAATTGATAAGCAATTTTCATGGCTTTTTGGGCTTTTTCCAGGGTTTCTTGAGCAATCGGTCGAGCTTTCTTACTTCCTTCCACCAGTAATTCCTCTACTAAGCTCTCTTTGCCCTGATATTTCTCTCGAAAAGGGGTGATTTCTTCTAAAAAATCCACCAGAAGCCGACTCAACTCTTCCTTACAAGCAACACAACCCAAGACCCCTTTTTCGCAATCTCGCTTTAACTCTACCAAAGACGGATTGTTTACTACCTTATGGAAAGAAAAAACGTTGCATTGCTCAGGATGACCCGGATCATTTTTTCTAATTTTCTCTGGGTCAGTGAACATGGAAAGAGTTTTCTTTCTTACTACTTCTTTAGAATCTGAAAGGCCGATGTAGTTGTTCAGACTTTTACTCATTTTACGACCATCTATTCCCAAAATACGGGGAACTTCGGTTAATATCGATTGAGGTTCGGGGAAAACCTCCTCTTGATAGAGAAAGTTGAAACGACGAGCAATCTCCCGGGTAATTTCTACGTGAGGGACTTGGTCTTCTCCTACCGGAACCCAAGAAGCTCGATAAACAAGAATATCAGCGGCCATAAGTACTGGATATCCTAAATGACCGTATCCCACTGCTTCTTTCAATCCCATATCCTGCAATTGCTGTTTTAAAACCGGATTACGTTCTAACCATCCAACAGGAGTGATCATAGAAAAAAGCAGGTGTAACACCGCGTGTTCTGGTACTAAAGATTGAAGCATGATAATGCTTTTTTCGGGATCAATCCCTACGCTTAGCCAGTCCATTACCATATCTATAATGTTTCGTTCTAACAAATGGGATTGCTCAAAAGAGGTGGTAAGAGCATGCCAATCCGCTACTCCAAAAATACAGTGGTATTGATCTTGCAGTGCTACCCAATTTTTCAAGGCTCCCAGATAATGTCCCAGATGCATCTTACCGGTGGGTCTCATCCCACTAAACACTCTTTTTTCCATTTAACTTCATCCTCTCCCAAATTTTTTCTACCAATTTTTTTTCCTCTTCTTGGTTTGTTACTTTTCCGTCTAAGCGGGCTAATTTAATTTCCCGAAGAATTTTAGCATATATTGGTCCTTCCGGGATTCCCTTTTCTTTTAAGTACTTTCCATTTAAGTAAGGTTTGACCGTTGACCAATGATTTATATATTGGGCAATTCTTTGATAGCCAACCCTATCTGGATAGTAAAAAGCCAGGTAAAAAAAGAGAAACTCTTTGGGTATATCCTGACAAAGGAGATAAATCTCTGAGGGGTTTAAATTTGGACGCTCGATTTCCCGCTCAAACTCTTCTTTTCTCTCTCGAAATTTTCTTATTTTAGCTACCTCTGTTTTTGATAAATGTAATCTTTGTTCCAGTTTTGGTAAATAATAATTGGCTAAGTCGGCTAACAACGGGGACAATTTAAGCAAAAAAGGGTCTAATTCTTGCTGCTGAAATTTATCATAAATTTTTTCCAAATTTTGGTAGATCCGAAGGTAATCGGTTTCCCACTTACACCCGGGTAGAAGAAAAGGAAACATACCCAGCTGAGACAATCTTTCCAGATACCGATAAAACCCAGGCAGTCGAAGAATAAGGGTTAACTCTTCCTTGAGGCGATCTGGTTTAATCTGGTTTAATAGCTTTGCTTGTACAGTTTGTTGAAGTAAGCTCATAGTGAACGGTTCTATCTGAAAATGATATTTTTGTTCAAATCGAATGGCTCGAATTGCCCGGGCCGGATCATCTACGAAACTTAAAGGGTGTAACACTCTAATTAGCTTATTCTCTAAGTCTTTTAACCCGCCAAAGAAATCAAATAATTCTCCCCAATTATCAGGGTGAATGCTGATAGCCATAGCATTTATAGTAAAATCCCGACGAAAAAGGTCTCGTCTGAGGTTACTGTATTCTACCCAGGGAGTTGCTCCCGGGGCAGGGTAAAATTCCCTTCGGGCAGAGGCAAAATCAATCCTTCTTCCTGGTAAAAATAGGACCGCTGTGCCAAAAGGAGGATAAGTTATTAGTTTTCCCTTTAGTTGATCCGCTAAAAAGCGAGCGAACTCAATCGCCTCTCCCTCTACTACTAAGTCCAGGTCAAGGTTGGGATAACCTAATATAATGTCACGGACCACTCCGCCTACCAGATAAATTCGAATTCCCTTTTTCTTGGCCAATCCTCCTATAAAACTGAGCAGTTTTAAATCATCTGCACTGAAATGAAAATAAACCTTTTCTGAAAGGTTGAGCTTGGTCATTGCCTGCGTCATTAAATTGTCTTTTTGGTGAAAAACCCGCAGGATATCACTACGGGTAATAATACCCAGTAATTGACCGTCCTTGACTACTGGGATTCTTCCCACGTCCTTTTCTACCATAAGATTACGCACTCGAAAGATAGAATCATCCGGGTTCACAGTTAGAACCTGTTGGGAGGCCAGGCTTTTTACCGGTGCTTTATCCAGGTTATGGGTTAAAGCTTTTTCTATATCTTTTCGAGTAACTATTCCAATTAGTTGACCATTGGCATCTACCACTGGCAGACCGGAAAAACCGAAACGGATCATGGGTAACAAAGCTTCTTCTGCCGGGCACTCGGCTTGAACCGTCTTTACCGGAAAAGACATTACTTCTCGCGCGCGGATAAAAGAGAGAGATTCTTCTAAAATATTGATTATTTGCTGCTTTACCTGGTTGATAGTCAGGTTTTTAAGTGAGCAAGAAGCAGCACTTTTATGTCCTCCTCCCCCTGCCAGAAGTTGTAATATTTTATTTACCTCTACTTCTTCTAAACGACTACGGGCAATCACGTATATTTTATCTTCTAACACAAAGAGAGAAAACAATACTTCTATTTCTTCTAATTCCATCAACTTATGGACTAACCAGGAAACCCCCTCTACATATTCAGAAAAATTAACCGAAGTGAAGTGAACCGGTATCCCATTAATTTCTTTAACTTCCAGTGAATTTATCATTTCTTTCAATACTTTTTGTTGAAAGGGAGTAAGCTGAACATGGCTAAAACGGGGAACAAAAATAACTTTAGCTCCCTGAGAAACCAGAAAAGAGGCCGCTTCTAAATCCTGACTAGTAGTGGTAGAGAAAGTAAAAGAACCAGTATCTTCATAAATCCCCAAAAGTAAAAGAGTGGCTTCAAGTGGAGTGAGAAGAATAGATTTTTCCCTGATTTTTTCTACCAGGATAGTAGCACAGGCTCCTCGATTTTGGATAATTCCTTGAGTTTTAGAAATCGTTTCCCGGGCTTCCCAGTGGTGGTCAAAAAAGAAAAACGAAACCTTTTCTTGATTTACAATAGTTCCTGCTTTTCCTATTCTATCGGGGTAAGTGGTATCTACTACATAAACTTTAGTTACCTCATCCCAATCTACGTCTCCCTCTTTTAAACAATTCCAAAAATGGCCGTAAAGAGAAAGAAAATGACGAACGTTCCTACTTACACTTCCGGGTAAGACTATCCTAACTCCCGGATATAATTTAGAAACCGCTGCCATTGAGGCTAAAGCGTCAAAATCTGTTCCCTCGTGGCTCACTACAACTTCCAATTAAACCTCCACCTTTTTCTTCTGGAATAACGGCAGTAATGGGGGCGCTGCCCCCCTTAAACCCCCCGAAAAGATAAAACAAATACAAAAAAGCTTAAAAAGATAAATACTTACTGAGGAAGAAAGACATTTCCTCAGTAATGGGGGCGCTGCCCCCCTTAAACCCCC
>JASGLU010000044.1 GCA_030156825.1 Candidatus Atribacteria bacterium
ACTGGCATGGATGTATACGTCACAACCATAACCATCGGTTAAATCTTTCACTCGCGCAACCACATCTTCTTCTGCCGGGTTAAGGGCCAAATCAGCACCCAAACGCTTAGCCAAATCTAATCTCTTAGGCTTGAGGTCAACTGCCACCAACCCGCAGGAGCACTTCTCCGGCACCGATTTGAGGAACATCGACTTCTTCCAAACGAAAATCTCCCGGTGTATAGCTAACTACTGTCTTTATTTTTTAATCTTCTATAGTAACGCTCCTCTCGTATAAAGGATCGAAAATACAAAATTGTTCCAGAGATTTTTGTTTCAATCTTTAAAATTTCAGACGAGATTCTTTCCACAAAATTAGACACAAACTCCAAAAAAGACTTGACTTGTAGATAGAACATGGTAAATAAACCACACTATAAACCTCTCCGTTCACGAATAATTTTCTGTATAGAATCCAAAGAAACTGCTGCGACAACAACTATTCCACTTACGGCCGTCTGCCAATAAGGAGAAACTCCAAATATCACGATCATATTCTCTATAACTCCAGTAATACCAGCACCCAAAATAGCACCCACCGGGTTACCTATGCCACCTGCTGGTGAAACACCACCGATAACGGACGCGGCAATCGATGGCAATACCCACTCTTGACCGATAGCAGGTTGAGAGGATCCAAGACGGGCAACCATAACCATACCAGACAAGGCTGCTAATAACCCTGCTATTGCAAAGGTTACAATTCGTACACGATTAACTTTAACACCGAGTATCTTTGCGGCTTCTCGGTTATTCCCTATCGCATACATATAACGGCCAAAAAGAGTGTATTGCGTTATAAGCAACACTATAGCAGCCACTCCAAACATAATGATGAAAGGCATTGGTATCCCCAAAATGCCACCCTGACCCAAAAAATAAATTTCTTCTGGAATTCCAGTAATTGCTCTTCCATGAGAAATAACTAGGTTGAGACCTTGGTAAACACCCGACATCCCAACAGTAACAACTAAAGAATTTAAATTTAGCTTCGCTACTAAAGTTCCGTTAACCAATCCACAAGCTGCCCCCAATAAAATGCATAAAATAAAAGCTAACCAATGGTTAATAGAAAAATTAACCATCAGTATCCCCCCTATGACACCACAAAAGCCTGCTATAGCACCAAGAGACAAATCTAACTCCCCCACCAGTAACAAACAGGCCTGCCCCAAAGCAATAATAGCAATAAAAGCCAATGAACGAGTCAACGCCTGTAGGTTATAAGCACTCAAAAAGTAAGGAGACAACAAAGAGGCGAGAATGATAAGGACTATCAATGCAAAAATTACGCCTCCAGACCTATTTCGACTAACAATTTCTATTAATCTACCAACCTTATGAAGGTTATCTCTACTCTTCACCATATCCTCCGCTCCCCGTTTCTTTTATTTCTGACTACTCGTATTTATTATTTTTTATATTTCTTGCTTCATCAAAAATATTTATTGTAGCAGCAATAATTTCTGATACTTCATTTTTACTAGGGTCAAACTCGCCTGTTATTGTCCCTCTATAAAGAGTTATGATGCGACTACAGCACCTTAAAAGTTCCTCAAGCTCTGAAGATATAAGAATGATGCCCATACCCTCTTCGTCTGCGAGTGACTTCATAATTCTATAAATCTCTCTTTTAGCCATTACATCAATCCCTTTTGTAGGTTCATCAAAAATAATTACTTTTGGAGTAGGGGAACAAAACATAACGCGCCCAACAATGACTTTCTGTTGGTTGCCACCACTTAGAGACATTATCGGGGTCTCAACCGATGGAGTCTTTATAGAGTAAATCTTGACTAATTCTTCTGCAACGGATCGTTCCTTTGTCGAGGATACCATGAAACCATTCAATATTTTTTTTCCTAAGGCAACACCAATGTTATGGCGAACACTCAATAAGGGAAAAAGACCCTGTTGTTTTCGTTCTTCTGGAAGATAAAATAATCCCTTTCTAATTGCAAAAGATGGATTACCAAGTTTCAATAGTTTCCCATCTATTCTCACTTCTCCTCCTTTCACAAGCCTATATCCCATAATGGTTTGCATGATCTCAGAACGGCCAGAACCAACCAACCCATAAAAACCTAAAATTTCTCCTCGACGAAGCTCGAAACTAACATCACGGAATCCATGTCCACACAAATTTTTCACTTCGAGTACTATATCTCCAATGTTACCACTAGGACGAAAAAGCTCTTGTTCGTTAACTTCTTTTCCTGACATCATCTTAATAATCTCGCTTTGGTTAGTATCTGCAATCCGAGGAATATAACCGACCTTTTTACCGTCTCTAAGCACGGTAATCTCATCACCAACGGTAAATACTTCATCAAGTTTGTGGGAGATATAAATCACAGCTTTACCTTCAGCTCTGAGCTGAGTTATAACTTCAAACAAAAGCTTTGTGTCTTCTATCGTCAAACTAGTTGTAGGTTCATCAAGAATAACCATGTTACATTCCCCAACAATTATAGCCCTTGCAATTTGCAACAGCTGTTTGCTTGAAGGAGGAATATTATATACAAGGTCGTCAACTTTTTCTAAAATACGAAACTTTTCCAAAAGGGGAGCAGCTAAATTGAACATCCTTCTTTTACTCCAAAAAAATCGACCAAAATCCTTTCCTCTAAAAGGCAATAAAAGGTTCTCACCGACAGTCATATAGTCAAAAAGCTGTAGTTCCTGAGGAGCATAAGCAACCCTATCAAAAACTTCAGGATGCTCGAAAGCATCCGCTCCCTCAATAATAATCTTACCTTTATCAGGGTAATAAATTCCAGTTAAGATTTTAACAAGAGTGCTTTTCCCAGCCCCATTTTCTCCAACTATACAATGCACTGTCCCTTTTTTACAAACGATACCAACATCGTCCAGGGCAACAACTCCTGGAAAAAACTTGGTAATACCACTTGCTTCTAATATAACACCCATTTTTCGATTCCCTTTCAGCACATTTAGACATTGTTTCAGACATATTTTATAAACCTTATTACAAGGTACATAGAGAACGAATAGAATTGTTTTTAAGCAAAGCATTCATTCTCTATGTACCAAGAGCATCATCAGTTATTTTCTAGAAACCCTTCCACTCTTTTACATTCTCAGGAATCATATCTTTGGTTATATGAACAAATCCTGTATCTACAAATTCTGGAGTATCCACTCCCAAATTTTGCAACCACAGGCAAAGAGTAGCAAAAGCACCTTGCATTTTTGGCTTTGTACTCATAGAGGAATCTACAACACCCTCTTTAATCAATTCCAAAAGTTGGTCTAAATCATCCAATCCAACGTGCACTATCTCTCCTACCTTGCCTGCCTCTTTTATAGCAAGACCAACACCGATAGGTCCTGCTGCATTATGGGCAATTATACCATCAAGATCGGGATGAGCAGCAATAATCGAAGCAGCCTGCTTTTGGGCTTGTTCAATACTATCATTATCAACACCTTCGGCTACGATTTCTACATCAGAACGACCCTGGAAGAACTTTTTCGAAGTCTCAAATCGCATTTTATGGTTAGGAGCTGTTGGAACTCCTTCTATAAGAGCAACCTTATAAACTTCTTTTCCGGGTTTCGCTTCTTTCATTACTTCCATGAGTCTTTCACAAGCGGCTATCTGCTGGGCCACAAAATCATTTTGAACTGTCGTTAGCTTCATACCTTCTGGAGGGTATGAATCGAAAACAACAATTGGAATTCCACGATCTAATATCGCCTTTAAAACAGGTCTGTTACCCTCGGCATCAAGGAGATCTAAAGTTATACCATTTGGATTAGTTGCAGCAGCTTGTTCAAGGATTCTATTTTGCTCTACAACACTTGCAGTAGAAGGAGCCCTGTAATCAATTATAAATTTATCACCCGTTTCCTGCTCCAAGATTTGAGCCATTTCTTTGGCACCTTCGTTTACCTTATCAAACCAGGGATGTACAACTTTGGGAACTATAACAAATCTATATTCTTCCGCTTGGACTATCCCTACCCCCATTAACATTACCACAGCCAACAGCGTTACAATAGTTGTAAATCGTAATAGTTTCCCTTTCATGTCTACACCTCCAACATATTTTTGCCAAAAACCCGAATATCAACACATAATTAAAAACAATAAATATCTTAGACATAGGAACGTCCTAATAATAAATTTAATCTTTTATCTCATCTCGTCTCACTCCCCTCAAAAGAATTAGAATAACAGTGCTTTAAAAATTCCAGACCTTTTTTAGCTATTTCTTCGGACTCCGCAATTTTCCTCCAAATAGCAACCTGCCAACCAAATTCTTCCTTCATAATCTCAGGGGTAAAAGATTCTACGACTAACCATCTATCATAGCCAACCTCTTTCAAGCCTTTAAATACTTCATCCCACTCTACGTGACCAGTACCTGGAATTCCTCTATGACTTGCACAACAGTGGAAATGAAAGAGTAAATCTCCTGCTGACTTAATAGCATTGTACATTCGATCTTCTTCTATATTCATTTGAAAAGTATCCAGATGAATCTTTATTTGAGGATGGCCTATTTCATCAATCAACTTCTTGGCTTCACACGCAGTATTCAATAAATAAGATTCAAACCTGTTTACCGGTTCTATCGCTAGAAATACATTGTGTTCCTTAGCAAAATCTGCGATTATAGCTAAACTCTCTTTACAAAACTCCCATTCTTCCTGTTTCCGCCCTTCTCTCTTGTAGAGACCCCAAGGAGCATAAATAACTCCTCCTAGAACATCACTTCCCAGTTCGGCTGCAGATACCACACATTTTTTTAGGAATTCAATACCATTTTCTCTAATTTTTTTATCTTCCGAAGCTATGTCAGTTGTTTCATCTAAAGAAGTTGAACATAGACAATCAACACCAACTCTTTTCGCCTCTCGAGCAACATCCTTCGTTATGCCCATTGATAAAAAATCTTCGCTTAGAGAAATTTCAACACCTTCATACCCTAAACCTCGCGCCTGTTCAAAAACTGATAATCTTTCCTTCGTAAATCTTGGAAAAAAGAGTAAAGCAAAAATACCATATTTCATTTTTCTTGCCTCCTTCGCTAAATTTTCTTTAATTTCGACCATCTTTTTAAGTATAAAGAAGAGTTTACATTCCCTCTTTTCCTATTTTGTTAAAATTTTAACACACTAAAGAAAAAAGTTGTCAAGTTAGGAATAGAAATTTGTGCAACTAAAAGGAATCTCTGTCCCAGTTACGAGAACGCTCAACCGCTTTTTTCCATCCCCTATAGAGGTCTTCTCGCCGAGAAGTATCCATTTTTGGCTCAAAAATTTTATCTACTTTCCACTGGGAGGCAATCTCATGCTGGCTTTTCCAAAAACCTACTCCCAAACCAGCAAGATACGCCGCTCCCATGGCAGCCATTTCAGTAACCACCGGTTTTACTACCGGTACTCCCAGAATATCAGCTTGAAACTGCATTAGAAAATTATTTTTTACAGCTCCACCGTCTACCCGCAGAGACTCAAGAGTTTGGCCTGAATCAGCCATCATAGCTTCAAGTACGTCCCTTGTTTGGTAAGCCATAGACTCAAGCGTAGCTCGGGCAATGTGTTCTCTTGTGGTACCACGGGTAATTCCTATAATGAGGCCTCGAGCATACATATCCCAGTATGGAGCACATAGCCCTGTAAACGCTGGAACAAAGTATACACCGCCTGTATCAGTTACCGCCTGAGCCAACGCTTCAGTTTGAGCCGCATTATCAATAATTTTCAGCCCGTCGCGAAGCCATTGGACAGCTCCCCCACCAATGAAAACTACCCCCTCGAGAGAATATTCAATCCTTCCTTCAATACCCCAAGCAAGGTCGGTAGTCAAACCATTTTGGGAAAGAAGGAAATCCTCACCGATATTCATCATTAAAGCCAGAGCAGTACCATAGGTATTTTTTGCCATTCCCGGTTTAAAGCAAGTTTGTCCAAAAAGAGCGGCATGTTGATCACCAGCTACACCAGCAATGGGCACCTCCTCTCCCCAAAAAACTTTTTTATCAGTAACAGCAAATATCCCACTCGAAAGTTTTGGCTCAGGAAGGATTTCTCGGGGAATTTCCAAGGCATTGAGGAGCTCTTCATCCCAATCCAGTGTGTGAACATTAAAGAGCATAGTCCGCGAAGCGTTTGAATAATCAGTAACATGCGCTTTCTTACCACTCAAGTTCCAAATCAGCCAGGAGTCAATACACCCCATGCAGAGTCTGTCTTCTTTAGCAAGTTCTTTCACACCCGGAACGTTATCGAAAATCCATTTAATCTTGGTGGCCGAAAAATAAGCATCAATAGTCAAACCGGTCTTTTCACGAATTTTATCTTCCAAACCCCGAGATTTAAGCTCCTCACAAATGGGAGCTGTCCTACGGCACTGCCATACAATGGCATTATAAACGGGTTGACCAGTGTATTTATCCCAGATAATTGTGGTTTCCCGTTGATTGGTTATCCCAATAGCGGCAATTTGATGGGCTCCTGCACCAGCTTTTTTTAAAGCCTCTTCAGCACAAGCCATTGTTGTTTCCCAGTATTCAATAGGATCATGTTCCACCCATCCAGGATGAGGATAAATTTGTTTTATTTCTCTGTAAGCAGCAGAAACTATATTCCCACCATGGTCAACGAGAATTACTCTTGTTCCAGTTGTTCCTTGGTCAATCGACATAATATAATCTTCCTGCAAGATTGAACCCTCCTTTCAACACGAAACATGCTATCCCTCACAATCAAGGTTTAATTACTACTTTTAAGGCTTCTCCTTTCTTGATAACAGTTAAACCTTCTTCTATTTGATTAAGAGGAAGGATATGAGTAACATATTTAATGGCACTACCAAGTTTCCTATCTGCCAAGAGACTCAAAGCCAGCCGGTTTTGAATAGCGGTAGAGGCATGGGCGCCAAACACTCCAACTTCTTTGTAGTGAATTAGATTGCTATCCAGGTAACCGGTTGACTTATCCTTAGGTAAGCCTCCAAAAAGGCTTATTCTTCCTCTTCGTGCCACCATTTGCAGAGCCTGATTCTGAGCTTCACCTACTGGACAGGCAACAATAACTACCTCTACTCCCCGACCATTTGTATGGCTAAGAATCTCTTTCACGGGGTCAATTTCGGAGCTGTTGACAGTAATTACGTCTTTCCCTAATAAAGAAGCGTGTTTCAGTCTTTCAGAGATTACATCTACCAGAAAAACCCGGGATGCACCTTTCAAAAGAGCAAGTTCTGTATGAAATAATCCAATAGTTCCTGCACCAATAACGGCAACTGTTTGTCCAATGGATATGGAAAGGGGTTCTTGACCATTAATACAACAGGCGAGGGGTTCAGCAAGAGTGGCTTCTTCAAAAGATAGACCCTCGGGAATTTTGTTGACATGACCTTGTCTTACGGCTTTTGCCGGTACAGCCATAACTTCTGCGAACCCACCATCAAACTCAAAACCAAGAGTTTCGAGATTTGGACACATGTTGGTGTGGCCGGAACGGCAATAGTCACACTCACCACAACCTATCGCTGGAGCTACTACTACAGATTCCCCTACTCTAAAGCCAGAAATTCCTTCTCCGATTTCTATTATCGTTCCTGCAACTTCATGTCCAAGAATCCGAGGAGGCTTGACACTGGAGCTACCGTGCTCGATGGTTCTCATGTCAGAACCACAGATGGCACAAGCCTTAACCCCTATTAGCACCCCACCGGGCTCGGCTTTGGGGCGAGGAACTTCCTTGACCACTATTTCCCCAATGTTTTCCATCACTGCTGCTTTCATATAGAAGACTCCTTCCAAGTTAGGGAATAAAGAGAACCTTATTAAAGAATTCTGACTTATTCCAGATTCGCTGAAAAACCTCTGGAGCCTCATCAAGAGAGAATCGGTGGCTGATAATCGGTGCACAACGAAGATCGCCCTTGGCCATGAAACGCAAAGACAAATCCCACTCGTTGGCTGGCAAAGGTGAAAATACAGAATTCCAAGCACCTACTATTCGAATTTCTTTTCTCAAAAGAGCATCAAGAGTAGAACTTGGAATAAGCAGGTCTTCATAAGAAATACCACCAAAAACAACCGTACCTTCTTTGGCTGCTATGCGCACACTTTGTTCTTGGGTTATTTTAGATCCGGCGAATTCTACAACCCGCTGAGTACCTTTGCCTTTAGTTTCTTCCAATAAGAATTTCACAGGATCTACATTTTTGGCGTTCACTACATAGTCAGCCCCTAACTGTTTAGCAACGCCAAGTTTTTCATCCAGGATATCTATAGCAAAAATCCTTTCTGCTCCCATAATTTTAGCCCACTGGATAACGAGTAGACCAATAGGACCAACACCCAAGACAGCAAAGGAATCACCAACTTTTATATCAGATTTCAGCACAGCATGAAGGGCTATCGAAGCTGGGTCAGTACAGGCCCCTGATTCGAAATCTACTTTGTCTGGAAGCTTTAATAGGTCGCACTCTTCAACAACCACATATTCTGCCATTGCCCCATCGGTACGCGAGCCATAATAGCTGTAGCTATCACAAAGATTGTATTTTCCAACTTTACAATAGTCACACTTACCACAGGGGATCAAGGGAGCAACTGCTACGCGTTCACCAGGCTTAAAAGAAGTTACTTGGGACCCAACCTCCACAATCTCACCAGAGAACTCATGCCCAATAGTCGTAGGATAAGAATAAGTACCTTTTTTCATAACCCGCCCCGGGTCAGAACCACAGACTCCCACTGCCCGAACTCTAACCAGAGCTTGATGATCGTTAGGCTTGGGTACATCTATTTCCTCAACGCGAAGGTCTCCAGGTGCATACAGTCTCACCGCTTTCATTTTTTCAGCCATCTATAGTAACGCTCCTTTCTAAAAAAGATTGAAATACTGGTTTATTTCGGGATTTTTGATCCAAGCAAATCTCTAAAAGCTTAAATCATTGATAAGCCACCATCTACCACAATCATCTGGCCAGTCATCCAATCTGATTCATCAGAAGCTAAGTAAAGGACAGAGCCAACGTGATCCTCAGGTTGACCCAATCTACCCAAGGGAATGCCACTTTCCAAAGCTTTTCTCAACTCTGGATCTGCAATTGCCGACTTACCAAGAGGAGTAAGGGTGGTGCCAGGACAGAGAGCATTCACCCTGATTCCATATTGTCCCAGCTCTGATGCCATAGCTCTGGTGAGAGACAACACTGCTCCTTTAGAAGCAGAGTAAGCAGCATGCAAGGGCTCACCCACTATAGCTGCCTTGGAAGAAACGTTAATAATTTTTCCTTTACCCTGCTCCATCATAATCGGCACTACTGCTTGAGAGCAGAAAACTACTCCCATAACGTTGACTTCAAACATTCTTCGCCAGGTTTCCTCGGTCTCTTCCCAGAATTTTCCACCACTATGAATGCCTGCATCATTTACCAATACATCGATTTTGCCAAACTGTTTCATCACCTTATCTACCATGGACTGAACTTCTTTTTTGGAAGATACATCGGTAGGTATGAAAAGAGCCGATTCACCAATTTCTTGCTCAACAGCCTTTCCTGTTTCTTCATTAAACTCGACAATTACTACCTTGGCTCCCTCTCTCGCACAACCCTTACAGAAAGCCTCACCAAGTCCTTGGCCACCTCCAGTAACTATTACCACCTTATCTTTTAACCTCATTAGCTCTTCCTCCTATAAATTATTAATGCGTTATTTAACAATACTTGCTGATTTTCTATTTGTGGTAAGAACACTCATGCCTATAGCAATAAGGGCAAAAATAACCAACTGTCTGTCATTCCCCATAGCAAGCATCGACATTCCTGCCTGAGTCCAGGTAATAAGGATGACCCCTAACAAAGTTCGGTGTGGTCCTCCCGTCCCTCCTGCAAGAGAAGTACCACCTGCTACCACACTTGCAAAAAGTGGTATACTCATATCTGCACCCATTTCTATAGAACCGCCACCAAATTGAGCCATATACAAAACCCCTGCCAGACCAGCCAGAAAACCACTCAGCATAAAAGCATTGATTCTCGTCTTCACTACATCTACGCCACACAACGAAGCTGCAGTAGGGTTCCCTCCAATAGCATAAAGGTGCCTACCAAAAGGCGTATAAAAAGCCACAAAAATGGAGACAGCCCATACACCCAAACCCCAATAGAAGATTGAGGGCAACCCTCCTATAAAAGTCACCGAGAGTGCTCTAAAGGTTCTATTGGTTATCATGTAGAGAAACCCTTTTGATAGGTACAGAGCCAACCCCTCAGCAACAAGAGACATACCAAGCGTGGCCAAAAAAGAAGGAACCTTAAATCTTGCAAATAGCAATCCATTGATAAAACCAAAGCCGGTACACACCAGCAAAGCCAGTGGAATCACCAGTAAACCAATATCATCAATATACAACACACAAATAAGAGCAGCAAGCTTTAATAAGCTTACCACTGAGAAATCAAAAGACCCCATCATTATAACCATGGTCAAACCACAAGCAGCTATTAGAAAATAGGACATCGCATACACTAAACTAATCCTGCCCTGGGGACTAAGAAAAGATGGGTTGATGATTTGAAATGTGCTTATGATAGCTATTGCAGCAATTACCGAGACAATCGTAGCCATATTTTGCTGAGAACCTCTAAAAATCGTCGAACGTACCAACTGTGTTACCTCCTTTCATATCAGGTAATTGTGACTCCCTTCAGTCCCCGAGAGGCTATCACTATGGATAACACCAACACCAGTCCGATCAGTAGTTGCAGTATTTCGGGGTTTATAAGTGAAATATATAGGCCGCGATAAAGAACGGCAAATAGCAATGCTCCAATAATTGTGCGATCCGGGCCTCCACTACCCCCCGTAAGTAATGTTCCCCCAAAAACTATAGCTGTGAGTGGCTGAATTAAGGTATTCATATTCAACGTCAAAGGCACAGAACCACCAAGATGCTGAAACTGAATAATAGAACCTATACCAGTTAATAATCCACTCATCGTAAAAGCGAGAATTTTATATCTATCAACATTAATTCCCGCCAATCGAGCACCTTCCTCATTAGAACCAATGGCATAGAAGTAGGCACCCACTTTGGTAGAACGCATAATAAATACAGCTACAATTATGAGAGGTATGGTCCATAGCAATGCAGTAGGCACATAAGGTATCAACCTTGCCGTCAAAAACTCGTATCCTCGAACAACCCGGGGATAACCCCCAGATAAAACGGATGTTAATCCCGCATATCCCGCTGATACGCTTAAAGTCAATATAAATGAAGGGACCCTTGCTTTTACCTGAATTACCCCAATTATAATTCCCGTAACCAAACCTAAAAGTGGGATAATCAGTATTGCTGCCACACCCAGTAAGGGAGTAAAGTGCCAAACAAGGATGCCCCCCAGCATCCAGACCCCCACATAGGAAAGGTCTAACGAGCCAGTCGTAACAACCATTGATGGTCCAAGGGCAAACAAAATTAATGTCACAAACTGGCCTAAAATAGAGGACAAATTCATAGGTGTAAGAAACCTATCAGGAAAAAGAATCGAAAATACTATAAAAAGAACAACAATCATCAAAAGCGGAGGATAGGTCCGTATAGTTCTTGCTCCAGCCAGCAGGATTTCACTACCTTTTTTCTTTGAACTATTCATGTTACTATTGCCTCCTTAAATTCCAAAGCGTTGAGCACTTTCTCAACCCTTCCACTCTTCATAAAAATGATTTTATCGCATAATGTGGAATATTCCTTAGGGTCATCGCTTACCAGAACCATTGAAACCCCTTCGTTTTTCATCTCCAAAACAGCTTCATAAATATCCTCTCTGGCACCTACATCTATGCCAATAGTTGGATCCTCCAACAAAAGTATATCGGGTCGTCTCTCAAACCATCTTCCCACCGATAATTTTTGCTTGTTACCTCCACTTAGAGACTGGCAATCTGTGTCAACACTCGGGGTTTTTATTCTAAACTTTTGCATAATTTTTTCTGTTACTTGTTTCTCAGTATTAAAGTTTATAACTGGTAAGGGCTTTCGCAATATTTTTTCCATATTCACTATAGAAATATTTTTCCTGACTGACCAGTTGAAAAATAGTTGTTCCTCAGTTCTACCACAGAAATACCCCACCCCTTTCGTGAGTCTAACATGGGGAAGCTCTCCAGATTTAGCCTCCTCTCCTTTGACCGCTAAAACTCCTTTATCAAAGTGTAATATGCCAGCAATAGTTTTAATTATTTCACTTTTACCTGATCCAGCCGGACCAAAAATGCCTATACACTCCCCCTTACGAAGCTCAAATGAAACGTCATAATAGCTACCCTTTTTAGTTAAATTTTTAGCTACCAAAACCACTTCATCGCCTACATTTCTCCCAGTTTGTGTTGCATGAAGTTCTTCAACAAATTCTTTCCCAACTATCGCTTTAAAAAGATCATTCTCTGTAATCTTATCTTCCGATAAATTATAATGAGCGACCAATTTCCCATCGCGCAAAACATAGACTCTATCCGTAAATTCTAAAACCTCGTGCATTATATGAGAAACTAAAACAAATGAAGTAGCTTTTTTCATTTTCAAAATATAATTAAAAAGGTCCTGACGTTCTTCGACAGTCAAAGGAGCAGTCGGCTCATCAAGTATAACAACCGAGGCAGTATTGTCACTTCCATATTCTAATCGCAAACTCAAAATAGCTTTTGCTATTTCGATCATTTTTTGGGTGGAAGGCGATAACTCATACATGAAATTTTCTATGTCACAATCTATATGAAATTCTTTTAGCATTTCATCAGCATATTTTTTCATTTCATTTGTTTTCAAACGGAAAAATTCTGAATATTTATCTTCATGACCTAAAAATAAATATTGATACACCTTCAAGGCAGGAACAACGCCTTTTTCCTGATAGACTATCGCTACTCCACGCTCGACTGCTTCTTTCGGGTTTTTAGGAAAAGTAAGTTTTTGACCGGTATAATACCACTCCCCACTATCAGGAGGAAAAACACCAGCAAGAATTTTCATCAATGTAGATTTACCCGCTCCGTTTTCTCCCACCACTCCTACCACTTCATTTTTGTAGATCGCTATACTTACACTGTCCAGTGCCCGCACAACTCCGCCAAAGGTCTTAGAAACATTTTTTAACTCAATTATAGGGACATTATCTTTCATTATCCTACCAAACCACCCTTTCTGCTACCATGAGATGGGGAATAGCCAAGATAGGCTATTCCCCAAGCAAAATTTATTGCCCTGCTACTCCCAAACAGGCTCTACTTTCAGTTCTGGAGGGAAGTTCTTTGAATATTCTTCTGCTTCTTCCCAGGTATCAGCCCAGCTGAAATCGAGAAAATGCTCGATAGTAGCAGCTACGTGCTCCCTGACATCCTCCACACTACCAAATTTGTCAATTTGGGCGGGGAAATAGTAGTTATGTCGACCAAGTCCAGCTGGAGATCCTGCATGACGGTCATACTCTAAACCTAATTCTTTACACTTAGATATAGACATTAACCTAAAGTCATATGGATAATTCGGTTCTCTTTCCTTCATCTGCTTTAATATCTTATTCAAGTTTTCCTCTGTCGGAGCTACATAGAAATTTGGATGATCAGCTATACCAGCGGCTTCTGCCAGTTGCTCCACTTCACCCGGTCTACCATAAACAGACAGCTCAGGAGCCTGGAACATCTCTTCAGGTAATGGATACCATTCTCCTACACACATGTCATACAGCATAGGAACCAATCTTCCTCCATAATAGGGTATGTCAAACCCACAGGTTACCAGGAAGTTGCCTCGAAGTATCTCCTCAGCCGTGGTCATTTCCATATCTCTTGAGGCTGTGAACGGACCAATTTGCAAACCACGATCTTCGAGAGCCCGAAGAGCACCCATAGTTACTGAATCGTTAGCCCCCCACAAACCTTCATAGTCTTGCCGAATAGCCAGCGCAGCTTCAGCAGCCTTGCGTCCTCCTTCGTAGTTCCATTCTCCATACTGATGACCCAAAACTTGCATTTCCGGATATAATTTCCACGCCTGATAAACACCCAAATTAATTAGAGCAGTGGAAATAGTAGCGTTGGTTTTGCTCGCCTGAATATGAAGTAGTTTTGTACGATCATTCTCTCTCATTTTCTGAAGCAAAATTACCAGTGGGAAAAAGGTCTGTTCATCTGCAAGAGGAGTGTTATCTATAACCCAATATGGGCCAAAGTCCCCCGGGTACACCTCTCCCGTGATTCCAAAGTAGGTAGCCATGAACACTTTATTCTCGTTACAAATTTTGGCAAGTTCAGGTATAATAGATACGTTAGGGCAGTTATAAATTATTGCCTTTGCACCAGCAGCTATTAAACTTTGAGTTTGCTGAATCCAGTCTGCATCAGACTGAGCCAATATCCCTTTAGATTGCAACCCGAGCTGTTTACAAGCCTGCTCAATGGACTGGTACACCATCATCGAATATTCTTGAGATAGATGGAAGGTCATATGCCCTACCAGAAAACTTTCCCCGGGCTCTGCATTTTTATATTTTTGCGCTAATTCACGTCTTAGTTCTTCCGCTTCATCAGTTGACTGCTGAGCTATGGCAACAGTACCAATAAAACTTAGTATTAACACCAAAATTACCGAAATAACAATTTTCCTACTTGTTCCACGCAAACGCAATTTAGGCATTATTTATCCTCCTTTAAATTTAATTTACGTTAAACCCACCACTAAACCATCAAACCAACCCGTTGAACCACTTTTCTGTATCTTCCCTTTTTTCTCTGTTAGTTACACCACCTCCCTCTTTATTACCACTAAGTCAGTTCAGGAATAGTCTCAAGCGCTTTTAGAATAAAACGGACTGAGCAGAATACTACATTACGCCGGCAGAGAACAAAATAAATTTTGAATTATTCATTAGAAACTCTTCCTTGTGCACTTATTTGTTATTTTTTTAACAATTTTATCCTAATTTTGAAGATTAAAAACTTTTTATGAATAAAATTTATCATTACGTCAGAATGATAAAACTTAGAATTTAATTTGTCAAGCCTTTTGTTCTTATGTAATGTAGTTATTCTGTGATAATGTCACCCTTAAAATTCTCAAGAAAATGTCCCTTTAGTAATAAAATGAAAGGATGATACACTATCCTGTAAACGGCAATAATGGGGGCTTCGCCCCCCTTATCAACCTCCCGGAAAACTAAAAACATTTAAAAAAATATAAAGGATTAAATACAAAAACTAACTGAGGAAGGGAAACATTCCTCAGTAATGGGGGCTTCGCCCCCCTTATAACCGAACTATAGGGGGTAACCCCCTATAACCCCCCAAAAAAAACTAAAAGATTAAAGACAAATACAACTGAGGAAGAAAAGCGTTTCCTCAGTATCAGGGGGAAAATACCCCCCTAATAACCCCCAAAAAAACTAAAAACATAAGGGATTAAAAACAACTGGTGGAAAAATACTCCACCAGTATAAGGGGGTAAACCCCCTTATAATCCCCCGAAAGACTAAAAACAAATACTAACTTGAGGGAATATATTCCCTCCCTCAGTCTTCTATGTTGTATCTCTTTTCCGTCATGCCCGAAATTACTAATCGGGCATTTGAGACTATTTATGATGCAAACTAAAAGACAAAAAACCGACCTAAGTTGCAAATCTTTACCAGAAAACTCTTTTTGTTTATAGTATAATTGATCCTTAATCTCCTGATTTATCAGTCTTTTAATCTGGGTTATTCGGAAATGAGAATCCCAAAAGAAAAGACCTAATATAGACTGATTTCTGGAACTTATGGTGCAACTTGGGTTAGGGTAATCTCCATAATCTTGTTCCCATTATTCTTTTGATATTCTTATAAAAAATTCTACAGTTTTTGAAGAGGAAAAGCTGGTAGTAAATACCATCGCCCATGAAGCTTACCTTGAGGAAATAGAGGTATGAAGGAGGAAATTGTCAGGTATCCAGATGAGCTTTATATACCACCGGAAGAAGAGGCAAAAGAAGTCCTGTTTTTCTTCCAGGGTAAAAAGAAAGGCGAGGTCGCCACACCCTGGGGGACGTTTTCACCCTCATCTTCGCTTTCCCCTCTCTTCCCAAGAGCTTCCCTTTTCGTCATTTCCGCATTTCCGAACTATAGCCGGAAATCCAGATATCCTTGCTCTTAATATACAATGTCAGGAGATCTTCTTCCTCCATGTTAATTTTGACCTCTTTTATCTTTTTTAGGTTTTTTATCGTTTCCTGGGAGTTATAGGAGGATTTATTCTCTATTGTTTATTGCAGGTTATAGCCATCGCACTTCTTTGTGCATAACCTGGGCAAAACGTCCTTCCAGTTTCTCAAACTCTTCTTCAGTATAAACCAAAAGATCCACGGGGACTGGCAGACTCATAGTATCAAAGTATCGCGGCCGCTCCCAAAAGGGATAAGGAGACCTTCGTAACACCACTACCACATCCAGGTCACTCCCCACTCCCCACAAAGGAGTGTTATAGGAACCAAAAACACCGATACGCAGGATATCAGGGTTTTTCTTTTTCTCTTTTTTTACCCAGGAAAGAAGTATTTCTTCAACTTCTTCCCTCCTCGGCCATTTGAGTATGGACGAATTCAAGGATCTCACGGGCATAACCCACTGCCTCCTTAGCCTGTAGGAAGCCAAAATGTTCAAATGGAGCACCTTCGGGAAAACCATTGGGATAACGAGGGGGAATGTAATATCCGTCCAGAACTTTTCCTTTCTCCACCAAATGCTCGGGGACAGGGATAGGAAGCTCCAAAAGAAGTCTTGCTACCACGTGCCCCCAGGCTTCTTGTCCCATAAAAAGGTGTAGAGCTTTTACCGCTTTTTCTGCTGCCTGGTGGGAAGCAAAACAAGCCCATTCATAAAATCCCAGTTCTTGCGAAAAAAGAGCTTGCTGTAAGTCCCTTTCTGCTTGTCTCAACCAGTCGAAAGCTCTCCCGGCCATAGTGCCAGCCTCCTTTTTAATATTGTAGCACAGTTACAATTCAATTCTCCCCGTTCTTTTTTATAGTTAACCGCAAATCCATTATAATGACTACAAGGGAGGCAACGCCCCCATTACTGAGGAAGTGTTCTTCTTCCTCAATAAGTATTTATCTTTTATTTTTTAATCTTTTATCTTTTCGGGGGGTTTAAGGGGGGCGAAGCCCCCATTATTGCCGTTTACAGGATAGACCCCCATGCTGCTTGAGCCGCACCAGATGACAATGAAAACATGGGGTTC
>JASGLU010000045.1 GCA_030156825.1 Candidatus Atribacteria bacterium
TCATCCGTCATTCCCGAAATCCTTAATCGGGAATCCAATATTTCTGTCTTTGAATAATTTAGATTCCTGATAAATACATTCAGGAATGACGGACAAAAGATTATTTTAGTGACAAAAAAGAAAAGGGTTTAAGGGGGGGTGAAGCCCCCATTATTGCCGTTTATAGGGTAGACCCCCATGCTGCTTCGGGGCACCAGATAACAATGAAAACGGAATTCAATATAATAAATCTTAGAGAAACAATAGCGGTCTATCCTTTCAGTTTTTCGTTTTTTAAGTCTTTGCCTTTTATTTTTTAAGTTTTTAGGGGGGTTATAAGGGGGTCTTTCTCCCCCCTTATAGTTGTTTCCAGGATAGAATACAACATTTTTGCCTTTTGGGCAACCTAAGGCTGCTAATTGGTATCTTTTTTTCACTGATTTGGGTAAGCTTTCCAAATCGAAATGTTAAAATTTAAGAAAAACTGAAGGAGAGAATAAAACATGACACCCTATCAACGAATTATTAATGCCTTGGAGGGAAAACCAACCGACATCCTTCCCTATATCGACGGGTTTGATTGTTTGGAGGCCAGATTGACTTTTTTCGGCCCCCAGGTGATGCGTGCTCCCTGGGAGGAAATGGCTCTGTTAGAGGCGGAGCTTTTTCAATCTGATTGGATTATCGTTCCGGCGCCACTCAACATCCCGGGAAGCCCGGGCATATTTTGCGATATTTTGGCCGAAGACGAAACCCATCTTTTAGCTCGCACCTTTTTTCAGGGAGTGTGGTACTGGCGCAAAAAACCTTATTATGCCAAAGCGATCCAAAACCCAGTAAAAGAGGTTGACGATTTAGATAAAATACCCGACCCGGACTGGGAAGCTTTGAGAAAAAGAATCAAAGCCTTACGAGACCCAATAAAAAAGCTAAAGGATAGAGGGTATTTTGTTACTATGGAGGGTAAGGGAGCTTTTGAAGCAGCCTGGATGCTCTTTCGAGGGCTGGAAAACACCTGGATGGATATTATTGATTACCCAGAACTAATCAAAAAAATGTCCGATCGAGCGGTAGAGGCTATAATCAAACTGGGGCTCATGGTAGCCGAAGAATGTGAAGTGGATGGTATTTGGATTACCGATGACCTGGGCACCCAAAGTGCTCCTTATTTTAGCCCCGAAACCTATCGCCGGCTTTTTCAGGAAAATCATCGAAAAATAGTAGAGGCCTTTCACCAGCGGGGGCTAAAAGTTACTTTTCACTCTCATGGAAATGTCATGCCCCTTTTTCCAGATTTTGTAGAGGTGGGATTTGACTCTGTTGACCCTTTGGACTCTTATGATGGTATGGATCTGTCAAAACTAAAGAAGGAGTTTGGCGATCGAATAACTTTAAAAGGGGGAATTAGCTGTACTATTGGGCAGATGACTCCAGGGGAGCTGGAAGCCCATATAAAAGAGACGGTAAAAATTGGTGGAGAAAGAAGATTTATTTTGTCAGGGGCGGGGGGAGTTCCTCCAGAGATGAGTCTGGAAAATTTCAATTGTTATCGAGAGCTCATCCAAAAAGCTCGACGAGGTAATTTGGATTAGACTCCTGGTTAATTGCCGGCAGGAAGTATTTGGATAAAACATCTACGGCAGAGAACAGAAAGAACAGAGCAATAAAGGGGGTGTCCCTTTATAATTCCCCTGAAAAGAAAAAAGACAAAAGATAAAAGACAAAAAAGACAACTGAGGGAAGAAAAACACTTTCCTCAGTGGGGCAAACCCCCTATAACCCCAAAAAGCAAAAAATACAAAAGACTAAAAGCGATAACCACTGGGGGATAAAAATCTATCCCCCAATAAAAGCATCTGGATTCCCGATTACTAATTTCGGGAATGACGGATGAGGTGGATGTCCGATTACTAATTTCGGGAATGACGGACAAAAGATTATTTTAGTGACAAAAAAGAAAAGGGTTTTAGGGGGGCATTTTCCCCCTAATAGTAGGAAGCGTTTTCCTTCCTCAGTTAGTATTTTATATTTTTAAGTTTTTTTGTCTTTTTAGGGGGTTATTAGGGGGGTATTTTCCCCCTAATAGTAGGAAGTGTTCTTCTTCCTCAGTAAGTATTTATCTTTTTAATCTTTATCTTTTAGGGGGGTTTAAGGGGGGCAGCGCCCCCATTATTGCCGTTTATAGAATAGAAATGATTGTAAAATTACCTATGGAAGTTAGGCCTCATGAAAATAGTGCACCGGTATTCGAAAAGTTACAGGAGATGATGGGGCTGTCCTTTATCCTCTCGCGGGAGACACAATTTCCACAACTTTTCAGCAAGCTAAGCGCGGTGAAAAGTTGAACCAGTTAGCAAAATATCTTTAGCACCATCTATAAGCTTGATGAAAGAGCAAAAGAGAGGTACAATAAGAGAGCTTTGAGTTTTCCTTCAGGGAGGTAAGAAGGTAAAAGTAATAAGAAAAAACTAAGAAGGAGGGTTTTACCATGAAAAGAAGTCTTTTAGCTGTTTTAACTGTTTCTCTTTTGGTTTTAGTTTTGGTGGGTGGGGTTTTGGCCCAGGAGAAAGCACCTAAAATTGCTTATATTTCGGGCATTCTCGATCCTTTTCAAGTTTTGATTGGAGAGGGAATAAAAGACAAAGGTGCTGAGTTGGGCATGGAAGTCTTCATTGCTGAGCACCCCAAAGCCTGGGGGCCGGAAGTTCAGGTTCCCATTTTAGAAGCAGTAGCTGCCCGAGGAGACATTGACCTCATAGCCATCGTTCCTACTTCCCAGGAAGCATTGATTGCTCCCTTAAAGAGGATTTATGAGAGTGGAGTTGAAATTATTACCGTGGATACTTACTTAGGTGATGGAGACTATTCTACCCCCAGCGAGTGGTCTTTCCCCCTAACTTTTATTGGGACGGATAACTTCCAGGGTGGGGTGGAAGTGGCCCACCGCTTAGCCGAGATGATCGGGGGTAAGGGTAAGGTATTCGTAGAAACTACCAACCCGGATGTTTCCAGTGTGGTGGAACGGGTCGAGGGATTTAAACAGGGAATTTCTGAATATCCAGATATCGAGTTGGTAGGGGTTGAATATTGCCTCGATGTTCAAGAAAAAGCCCAACAGCAAGTAGCAGCTGCCCTGCAGGCCAATCCTGACATTGTAGGTATCTTTGGCACTAACCTTTACAGCGCCCAGGGGGCTTATCAGGCAGTGGTAAATGCCGGACTTAAAGAAGCGGTTAAGATTGCTACCTGGGATGCTACCGAAGAGCTGATTCAAGCCCTGAGGGCGGGACAGGTGGACTTAGTTTTAGCCCAGAAACCTTATGAAATTGGTACTCTGGCTGCAGAGTGGGCCTACAAATATCTGGTTGAAGGCCAGGAAGTGCCAAAGAGAATCGTTCCTGGTTTCTTCTTCTTTACTGCAGAAAATGTGGACGATCCGGAAGCTCAACAGTATATCTATAAGTTAGATTAGAGCAGCAATCTTGGAGCTTGGGGGTATTATTCCCCCAAGCTCCTTTTATACTTGTCTATCTCTTATCAGGCTATATTTGTGGGACCGGTTATAAACAAAATGGGAAAAGACTGATGGGGCAAACTTTAACCTCTAAAAGAGAAAAAAATGCCTTGGTCTGGTTTGGCCAAAATTGGATATTCCTTTTTCTCCTCTTTTTGGTGATTCTTTTTAGCTTTGTTGGGCGAGGATTTTTCTCCCCAAAGACACTGAACAATATTTTGATCAGTTCTTCTCCGGCTTTGCTTCTGGCTGCCGGCGAAGCTTTTGTCATCATCACCGGTGGTATTGACCTCTCGGTAGGCTTTGTTCGAGGCTTAATTTCAGTTCTTTCTGCTATAGTCATGCGTGATCTTTATGCCTTGGGATATTCTCCTGCTTTTGCCATTTCAGTTGGGATAATAGTGGGACTGGGAGTGGGTTTACTCCCGGGTTTGGTTAACGGGATACTGGTAGCTAAGTTCCGGGTTCCTCCTTTTATTGCTACCTTGGGCATGTATGGAATTGCTAATGGTTTTGCCCTTCGTTTGTCTCAGGGGTTTCCTATTTCTTTTGTTCCTCCCCAGGCAAGAGAAATTGGTAACGGATTTATAGCTTATTGGTTTCCCGGGAAAGGGATATCTTTTTTTGCCCCTCCCGAGGGCATTTCGGGGGCAGAAGTAAGGCATATAGTGGGAATCATTCCTTATTCTATTTTGATTGCCGGAGTGATTATCGCTGTTTTCAGTTTTATTTTAACCCGAACTCAGTTTGGTCAACACACTTATGCCATCGGTGGTAGTATAGATGCTGCCCGTAGAGCGGGCATTTTAGTCGATCGCCATTTAATCAAAGTGTATATGATTTCCTCTTTTTTTGCTGCCCTGGCAGGGGTGCTATCAGTTTTGGTTTTTGGTAATGGGGCGCCTACTCAATTTGCATCCAGTTTGGAGTTGTTTGCCGTAGCGGCGGTGGTCATTGGCGGAGCCAGCCTTATGGGGGGCAAGGGGAGTTTAACTAAAACCGCTGTGGGGGTTTTCATTTTGTCGGTGCTTGAAATTGGATTTTTAATGGCCGGAGTTTTCCCTTTTTATCGCTATATTGCGGTAGGGGCGGTGTTAGTTTTTGCAGTGATTATTGATCAAGTGATGCCGGAGTTGGTTTACGAATGAGTGCTGGCGGGGCAAGCCCTTCCTCTCAAAATTTGCTGAGAAACCGGCGGGCGGTAAACCTGGGTCGCTACTGGGTCTACCTTTTCTTTTTGGGAGAATTAATAATTTTTAGTATTCTGGGAACTAACTTTTTTAGCGCCCAGAACTTACAAAATATTTTGGTGGCCTCTACCACCATTCTCCTTCTGGCTGCCGGGGAAACTTTTGTTATTCTCACCGGTGGTATTGACCTCTCGGTGGGTTTTGTTATGGGCCTTTCTTGCGTGATTTGTGCCAAAATCATGGTTACCTTGCAAGCGCTGGGTCTCCCGGGAAGTGTGGCCATCCTTTTGGGGATTGCCGGTTGTTTACTGATCGGACTTTTGCCTGGCCTACTAAATGGGTTTTTGATAGCCAAACTGAGGGTTCCTCCTTTTATTGCCACTTTTGGTATGTATGGGATTGCTTATGGCCTGGCTGAAATTATCAGCAATAACGTTCCTATTTCTGGTCTTCCTCCCCAGGCGGGGTTTGTGGGTAATGGCTATTTGCTCTATTATCTACCGGGTAAAGCCTTAAGCTGGTTCAGTCCTCCCCAGGGGATCAGCCGGCAGGAGATTCGACAGGTGGTTCCTCTTTTTCCCAACGTTTTCCTGCTGGCTATAATAGCGGTGGCCATCTTTGGCTTTATTCTGGCTCGAACTCAGTTTGGTCAACACACTTATGCCATTGGTGGCAGTGTGGATGCTGCCCGTAGAGCGGGCATTTTAGTCGATCGCCATTTAATCAAAGTGTATATGATTTCCTCTTTTTTTGCTGCCCTGGGGGGAGTTATGTTCACTCTTCGTTACGTTACTGGCCGGGCGGATGCCGGATCAGCTCGCATGCTGGATGCGATTGCGGCGGTAGTAATTGGTGGAGCCAGTTTATACGGGGGGACTGGAACTATGATTGGCTCAATTATTGGAACTTTGATTATTGGGGTTTTAGAAACTGGTATGGTCAATTTGGGGTTGCCTACCTATAACAAATATGTTTATGTGGGAATTATCTTGATAATGGCAGTTTTAATCGATCAATTTTTCCCAGAAGAGACCAAGGGGGAAGTGTGAAATGGCTGACCAAAAAGTACCCTTGCTGGAAGTAAAGAATATCGTTAAACGTTTTGGTGGGTTGGTAGCGGTAAACCGGGTGAGTATGGAAGTGTATCCGGGTGAAGTGGTAGCTCTTTTGGGAGATAACGGGGCGGGGAAATCGACTTTAATCAAGGTGGTATCCGGAGTTTATCCTCCTGATGAAGGAGAAATTTATTTTGAAGGGAAAGAAGTTAAAATCAATAACCCGATGGATGCTATCCAGTTGGGAATTGAGACTATTTATCAAGACCTGGCTCTGGCCGAAAACCTGAACGTATACTCTAACATTTTCTTGGGAAGAGAAAAACTCAAAAAATGGTTAGGGTTGGTTTCGGTACTTGATCATGATTATATGCATGATGAATCCAAAAAGGTTCTGGACCGGCTGGGGATTGAAATTCCTTCTCTGAAGAATAAGATAAAAATGCTCTCTGGTGGCCAGCGTCAGTCAGTAGCTATTTCTCGCTCTATTTATTGGAAAGCCAAACTCCTCATCATGGATGAGCCTACGGCGGCTTTGGGGGTAGCCGAGCAGAGAAAAGTGCTTGACCTGGTGCGCACCTTAAAAGACCAGGGAGTAGGGGTGATAATTATCAGCCATCAGTTGTACGACGTTTTCCAGGTAGCCGACCGGATGATAGTTCTGCGGCGAGGGGAGAAGGTGGGAGAACGGATTACTAAAGATACTAATTCTGATGAAATAGTAGGGCTGATGGTTGGAGCAGAGCTGGTGGAGGACAGCAAAGGAGAAGAGGTATAATGAGGTTGCATCTCGGTCATTGCAAGCCGAAGGCAGGTTAACCTCTTCCTTTGAAGGGTAGGAAATTATTTTATATGAGATTATGTGGTTAATTCTAATCAGTTGTTTTGAAAATAGTCCTTTATAGTGCTCACCACTTTTTTGATATCTTTTTCTGCAATCCAGTAATGGGTGACTAACCGAAACTCTCCCTGGTCGGGGGGGTTAATTTTGATTCCCTCTTTTTCTAAACTCTGGACAAAATGACGAGGGCGAAATTGAGGAGAGTTAACGGTGAAAAAAACCATGTTGATATCTAACCGGTCGGGAAAAATGTTTATTTCCTCAATTTCCTCCAGTTCCCGGGCTAAAAGGCGAGCTTTTTCGTGGTCTTCGGCCAGTCTTTGGGTCATTTTCTCAAGCGCCACCAGCCCGGCGGCAGCTAAATAACCCGCTTGCCGCATACCACCTCCCATAAGTTTTCGGTTTTTGCGGGCTTTTTCTATAAACTTTTTATCCCCAGCGAGAATTGACCCTACCGGAGCGGATAATCCCTTGGATAGACAGAACATGACAGAATCTGCATATTGGGCTATTTCTTTAGCTTCTACTTTCAAAAAAATGGCGGCATTGAAAATCCGAGCTCCATCCAGGTGAACGGGAGCAGGGTAGTCATGGGCAATTTTATATATTTCCCTCAAGTGGGAGAGGGGTACTACCGAACCTGATGAATGAGCGTTTTCTAAACAGACTAACCCAGTATGGGGATAGTGGATGTCCTCTTCCCGAAAAAGTCGTTTTAGCCGATTGAGGTCCACTCTTCCCCGGTCGTCGACAATGGTTCTTAGCTGGACGCCGGCGATTACTGCTGGTGCCCCCACCTCATGCGCCACAATATGGTTTCCCTCGGGGACAATTATCTCCTCCCCTCGCCGGGTGTGGGTCAAGATAGCTAATTGATTACCAAATGTCCCGGAAGGAACAAAAAGGGCGGCCTCTTTGCCCATTTTTTGAGCGGCTACCTCCTGCAAAAGGTTAACCGTCGGGTCATCGCCATACACATCGTCTCCTACCTGGGCTTGAACCATTGCCTGTAGCATCTCTTCGGTTGGGTGAGTAACCGTATCACTCCGAAGGTCTATCCATGAAAGATGACTCATATTGCTCTCCTTTCCAGCTTGTGGGCAACCAAACCCATCGTAATTTCTCCCTTTATAAGGGAGCGATAATTATTCTGCAATTAGCAAACAAGCGTCTAATTATTTTTTGGTTTCCTTTTTAATTTTTCTCCCGAGGGGCACAAGGTGCGTGCCCCCTCTTGCTGCTTTGTCGCAAACCTCCTTGCGGATGACTGTAATCAGCCTTCTATTACTTCCCGATTTACCAAATTGGGAGGGATTTCCCCCCGGAGAGCTCGAACCAGATTATCGGCCGCCATAGTTGCCATTTTGCTCCGGGTAGCGTAAGAGGCCGAGCCCAGATGAGGAGCTAACACTACGTTTTCTAAAGTTAAAAGCTCCGCTTCTACCTTTGGTTCCCGTTCGAAAACATCGAGGGCCGCTCCTTGAATCCATCCTTCCTTTAGGGCGCGAGCGAGAGCTTTTTCGTCTACCACCGGCCCGCGAGCGGTGTTTATAAGATAGGCCTCTTTTTTCATCAACCTAAGCTCTTTTTCTCCGATGAGGTGATGGGTATCGGGGGTGAGAGGTAAATGGAGAGTAACAAAATCAGATTCAGTCAAAAGCTCATCCAATGGATGATAAGTTGCTCCCAGCTCTCTTTCTACCTTTTCTTCTACTCGATGACGGGAAGAGTACATTACTTTCATATTAAACCCCTGGGCTCTGCGGGCCATAGCCTGGCCAATTCGGCCAAACCCTACTATGCCCAAAGTGGAGCGGTGGATGTCTCTTCCTAAAAGTAAAAGTGGTTCCCATCCCCGAAATTTACCAGCTCGCACTAACCGATCTCCCTCGACCACTCGCCGGGCTACCGCCATAAGCAGGGAAAAAGCCAGGTCGGCGGTGGTTTCGGTAAGAACTCCCGGGGTATTGGTGACCAAAATTCCCCTTTTGGTGGCTTCTTCTACCTCGATATTATTGTAGCCCACTGCATAGTTGGAAATTACCCGCAGCTCAGGCCCGGCCGCTTCCATTACTTCTCGGTCGATGGTGTCGGTGAGGAGGCACAGGATACCCCTTGCTCCTTTGACCTTTTTTAACAACATTTCTCGGGGGAGAACCCCATCGTAGTCACTTACCTCTATCTCACAGCATTTTCGCACCAGGTTTAGGCCCTCTTCTGGTATTAAGCGGGTAACGAAAACTCTTGGTTTGGTATCCATATTTTTCACCACCTCGGACCTATTTTAGAGTAAGAGAAAAGAAAATTCCAGGCCGATAGAAAAGTTCGCTTTTTCCTCCCCTAAAGGGAGGCAATGGCCCGGAAAGTCTCTCAAATCAAAGATTTGGCTCACCCTTACCTTAATCCTCTCCCGTCAAAGGAGAGAAAATTATAGAGCCTATCCGGCAAGAAGAGGAGAAAAACCAAGAGAAAAAAGGAGATAAGTCTACCCGAGTGAAGTGAGGGCACTGGGGGAGTGCTTTTCTCCCTCAGTAGTCTTTTTGTTTTAAGTCTTTTATCTTTTAATCTTACGCCGTAGGCAGTCTGCATCGCAGATGGTCTGCTGCAGGCAGTCTGATTACCTGGGGATAAAAATTTTTAGCCGAGGGGGTTGACACCAGTTTAAGATAACGTTATCATACTTGCGGAGGTGGATCAACTGAACCAGGAAAAACCAGTTACCATAAAAGATGTAGCTAAAGAAGCGGGAGTATCGGTAGCCACTGCCAGCCGGGCTTTAGGAAGATATGGATACGTAAAGGAGGAAACCAGAGAAAAGGTTTTAGTAGCAGCTAAAAAACTTAATTATCAGTATAACGTAGTAGCAAAAAACCTTAGAACCAGCAAAACCACAACCATTGGCTATCTTTTGCCCGACATAGCTAACCCGTTTTATTCGCGAATTGTGCGGGGAGTACAAGATGTGGCTTTTGAGGAAGGATACAATGTGATTATTTGTAGTAATGATAACGATATCATAAAAACTGAGCGGTTTGTCAAAATGTTTCTTCGTCATCAGGTAGAGGGAATTATTTATTCTACTCCTTATAACCAGGTGCTAAACGATATGTGCGAGACTTTTAAAAAACAAGGAATACCAATAATTAATTGTTATGGCTCTACTCGGCTTTGCGCCGCTGATGTAGTTATAGGAGACGCAGAGAAAGGCTGCTACCAGGCTATGCGTCATCTTTTGGAATTGGGACACCGGAATATTGCCATATTGAGGGTGAAAGAAAGTGGTATCAGCAAGCGTCGCTTTGAAGGATGCAAAAAAGCTTTGGAAGATTTTGGAGTGGAAATTGACCCTCATTTTCTGGTGGATGCCGAAGATTTTTCTCAAGAAAGCGGTTATCTCCAGGCTAAAATTTTGCTTAGCTACTCTCAAAAACCTACCGCTATTCTTGCTTTTAGTGAACAATTAGCTATTGGGGTGTTAAAAGCGACTCGAGAAGATGGCATAGAAGTTCCTGAGGATATGTCTTTGGTGGGGGTGGATGACATAATTGCCGAAGTCTTAGAGCCTCCTCTTACCAGCGTTGCTCTTCCCACTTATGAAGCGGGGAGAACGGCTGCCTCTCTTTTATTCAGCCGGCTTAAAGATGGAAACTCTTCTCCCCCTCGACAAGTAGTGTTGGAAGAAAAATTAGTAGTGAGAAAATCAACCAGAGGAAGAGGTAACAGCTATATGATTATTGCCTCTTTTTCTAAGCCTGAGAAACTAGTTTCTGGACTTTCTTCCAAACTTGGCAACATTCATAGTTATAAGACATACAGAGAGAAGCTTATCAAATTTACCCTCTTCTTCTTTCGTAAGAAGCAGTTTTTTGTTACTGTTTACAAGGGTTTTTCCCAGAGTAGGATGCTTTTTTACCCCGATAGAGTTAGGGATAAGCCCTATAATATAAGTAGTATTAAAGGAATGTCTTTTAGCTTTATGTGCAAAAGCTTGAGAAAGTTTATGTTTCACAACTTCTCTTTTAGTTCTTTTGATACTTTTAACCAAAGGCAACTGGAGGAAGAAATTAAATACCTTTTAATAAAGGGGTTAAAATTTCTTTCCAGCTTAGGAAAAGAGAGGTTTAAGTTTAGAAACTCTCTTCTGGGTAAAGGACTTGAGTTTATACCAACTTATTTAAGTACAAAGATAGAGAGTAAACTCCTTTGTGGATTTCTATAGTTCAGAGATGGTAAATATGTTTTTTGTTTCTTTAATTTCGATGTTCAATTGCATCAAAATCAATTGATAGAAGGAGGTACGAAATGGTTAACTTTGAGGAATTAAAAAATAATATCAAAGGTGTAGCAGTAGTTATGACAACTCCCTTTCGAAAAGACTATAGTCTGGACGAAGAAGGGTTGAAGAGATTAACTCGTTTTCTCTTGGATAGTGGCCTTCAAAAAGGGAGTGGGGTATTGATACCGGCTGGAAGTACCGGAGAGTGTCCTATGCTCACCGACGAAGAGAGGAAGAGAATATTTGAAATAACTAAAAAAGAAACTGGGGACCACATTCCAGTAATTGGTGGTTGTAACCACACTGATACTAGGACAGTGATAAAACTAGTTCATTATGCTGAAGAAGCAGGATTAGATGGAGTAATGATCAGCCCCCCTTATTATTGGAAGCCAAATGAAGAAGTTATTTTAACCCACTACAAAGCTATTGCTAAAGAAACTCGAATGGGAATTATAGTATACAACAACTGGTTTAGTACCCAATTGGATATTTCAGTAGAAACCATGATTTCATTGGTTAATGAAATTCCTAATATTATAGCTTTAAAAGAGAACACTCCCTATATTGGTAAATTTGCAAAGATGGTAGAAGCGGTGGGAGATAAAATAGCAGTTTTAAATGGAACAGGAGAAGCTCATGAACCATATGCCGCTCTCATGGGAACTCAGGGATTTATTAGTGGGCCAGCCTGCTTTATCCCTAAAACCTGTCTAGCTCTTTATCAAGCAGAAGTGCAAAAGGATTGGGTAAAAGCTAAGGATATTTTACGTAAAATTAAACCAATTCTTGAGTTTATATCCTCTGGTAAACATGATGCTTCCTACTTGATAAATATAAAAACGGCTCTTAATATCCTTGGTTTGCCAGGAGGAGTACCACGATTACCTTTGTTACCAGCAGATGAGGAGAAAAAAGAGGAATGTAGGAAAGCCCTGGGTAAGTGCGGGTTATTAGATAAGTGAGATGGTTAGATGAAGATACAATTGTGATAGCTGATAGGAAAGGGGGAGAGTCTTATGTTTTCCATTGTGTTGGAGTTACCAGAATCATTAGCTTTTTTAACAGGAGAAGTTAAGCAAAAACTAGAAGAGCAGGGTTGCTATGTTACGGTGATACACTCTGAGAAACCACTCGATATTGATATTAAAAGATCGTTGCTTAAAACGACAAATGTTTACGTTATTGGAAGTAATGAGATTGTAACAGATAATGACTTTGAAGATGCAAAACTACTTCGGTTGGTCCAATGTTTTGGCGCTGGATATGAAAATGTAAATTGTCAAGCAGCCAGCCAAAAAGGAATTTATGTTGCAAACATTCCGGGCATAAATGCCAACTCGGTAGCCGACCTTACTATGGGGCTTATTTTGGCATTGGTAAGACCCATTGTTAAGGCTGACACCTTTTTAAAGAAAGGAATGTGGTGTTTTTGGATTGGGCATGAACTAGCTGGTAAAACACTTGGAATATTTGGACTAGGGGCTATAGGAAAGGCTGTTGCATTAAGGGCCCAAGCACATAAGATGGGTGTTATTGCCTATGATATAAAGCCAGACTTAGAGTTTAGTAAAAAACAAGAAATACAATTAGTCTCTAAAACACAGCTCTTAGAAATGGCAGATGTAATTACTCTTCATATGCCGCTTACAGAGGAAACGCATAATTTTATTTCAAAATCTGAGTTGGACCGAATTAAGCCAACGGCTTATATAGTTAACACGTCGCGCGGTGGATTAATCGACCAGACTGCTCTTGTTGAAAAGTTACGCAAAAAACAAATTGCTGGAGCTGCACTTGATGTTTTTACCAAAGAACCTCTTCCTTCAGCTGATGAAATTTTAAGTTTAGATAATGTTGTTTTAACACCACATATTGGTGGATTAACCTTTGAGGCTCTTGAGAGGCTTGCAGAAGTAGTAGTCGAAAATTCTTTGAGAATTAAGAGAGGCGAACCCCCATTATATATGGTAAACTAGTAAAGTTCATCTTGATTAGTTTTATGCAATGGCTGACAAAATGTGTGGAGCATTGAGCATCTAAAAAATAATATGTTTAGTTTTAGCTTTACCAAGAAGTATACGAATTTCAGATTTTGAGTAACAGCATTTGATTTTAGTAAAAGGTGCTATGCTACCTAATCCATAGGTGATGTTGGGTTATAATTTTTAGGGAGTTTCCTTTTTGGAATATTCAGCTGGGTAGGGATTCAAGTTTTAGTATTATACTTGATCAACTGCTCAGTTAACTGGAGGTGAGATATAGAGACAAATTGTAACTATTTACATCTTACAAGATCTTATAACGGGACTAAGAAAGGAGAAACGGGTTATGAGTAAGTCAAGGAAACAATTATTTATAGGGATATTGGTTGTGATGTTAGTTTTAATGATAAGCCAAGTGGTGTTTGCTGCAAAAGCGTGGGAATTAATAGATTGGAATAAACCTGTTCCAATGGTAGAAAGACTTTCGAATGATGAATATATTCTCCCTGAGGGTTGGGAAGAAGCTACAAAGGGCGTTAAAGAATTAGCGATTTATAATTCTGGTGGTCTTTCTGGTGATATTGCTACAGCTATGAATATGAAAATTTTTGAACGTTTAACAGGAATTAAGATGAAAGTACTTGTTGTTCCATCTACTCTTGAAGATACTAAAACTCTTTCCATACTTATGAGTAAAGATGGGAGTGTTCCATTGTTGTTGGCTGGTGATCCAAACATAGGATTGACAACTTTTGCTCGCGAAGAATGGCTAATTCCTTTGGATTTTCTTTATCCACAAGAGGTTAAAGACTTGTATACCCCGGCATTAGAACCACTTGTGACTAGAAATGGGCATTGGTGGGCTTCTCCTGTTACTTGGGTAGGAACTGGAACACTTTTTTACAGACCTTCTTGGCTTAAAAATGTGGGAGTAGATATACCTAATAACTGGGAAGATGTTTACATTGCAGCACAAAAATGTAGAACCTGGGCAAAAGAAACATTGGGTCCAGATTATTATGGAATGGTTTTTACTGGTACAGGGGGGAATCTTTTACAGACACTCCAGTGCACTATTTATAGCCAGGGAGGTCGAATTTACAAAGATGGAAAGTTCCAGTTTCTTTCAGAGGAGTTTAAAAACTCATTTACATACTGGGTAAACATGGTAAGAGAAGACATCGCAAGTCAAGAGGTGTTTAATTACGACTGGAATGACCGGGGAACGGCTTTTGGTATGGGGAAAGCTGCCTTTGCGTCTTGTATGATTTCCTCTTATATGACGAGTTATCAAACTGGTTATCCAGAAATAAAAAACGATTGGAGTGTTTTGCCTCCCCCAAAGTGGGACTCCAGTTCTCCAGATGAATACCAATCTGGAGTTGCCCTTGCAAATTCTAATATGGTAAACAAGTTTTCGCCTGATAACTACCAAGCAGCTGCTATGCTGTATCTTGATTTTATTAGGAGCGCACAAGCAACAAGGAATGAAATAGTAGTGGAGGGGAATGATACTTACTACCTTGGTCATTATAATGATCCGGAAGCTGCTAAGAAAGTTGATTGGGAACTTGCCGATCGAGTGGCTAAAGAATTAGGGGTACCTGCTCCTAAACGTATTAAAGAAATTCCCTTTCCTAAAGTTAGAGAAACGTTACTAAAGTACAGTGTTTCTGAACAGTTTCCCTATGGATTTCTTCAGGTACTAGATGAAATACAGTTTCAGTTTTCTAAGGCTGCTACAAACCAGGTTTCAATAGAAGAAGCTTTGCAGGCATTGCAGAATTTTGCTGACTCTTTGTAATATTTTATTTTTCTTTCACACGGCACCTAAGTAAGGTGCCGTGTGAAAGAAAAATAGAGGGGTGATATTTACTATGATTTCAAATCGGCAGTTTGGTATGTACTGTAGTCTGCCAGGATTAGTAGCGGTATTAATATTTCTTTTCTTCCCTATAGTTTATAATGTTTACCTTAGTTTTTGTGAAGTTAATGTTTCACTGAAGACCGGCTTTGTGGGCCTTCAGAACTATAGTAATTTATTTCGTTCCCCGGATTTTCACATCGCTTGGCAAACCTCAGCAATTTTTAGCTTGGGAACGACTGGGCTAACTCTAGTCACTTCAATGATGATAGCCCACAGTTTAAACGGTATTAAGAGATTTAATGCTCTTTTTAGGACTTTTGCTATATTACCATGGGCTGCTCCATTAGTTATTTCAGGACTCATGTGGCGGTGGATTCTAAGCAAGGATATAGGAATTTTGAATTATTTTTTACAAGTTTTTGGTTTAACCAGTGAAAACGTTGGGTTCTTAATCAACCCTATCTTGGCGATGCTTTCAGGAATTGTTGCTGCTTCTTGGTCCTATATTCCTTTTGTAACAGTTTTATTACTTACTGGACTGGAAAGCATCCCAGTTGAAATTTATGAAGCTGGAAAGGTTGATGGTGCTGATGCTTTACAAAGATTCAGATATATTTCTTTTCCACTAAACAGACCACAAATAGTTTCTTCTGCTCTTATTGTATGGATGTATAGTTTCCGCACTCCTGACATCTTTGTTGCATTAACAAATGGTGGACCAGGGAAGGCTACCTATCACGCAGGGATATTTTTGTGGGACAATATTTATAGGTATTTAAACTTTGGAAGGGCTGGAGCTATAAGTGTTTTACTTTCAATCACAATTCTTATCCCTTCAGTTCTAATAATTTATTTCCTTAATCGGGGGTCTATAGTAAAATGAATCCTGTTCACAATTTAAAAGGTTTAAAAAGTATATTAAACGTATTACTTGAATGGAAGAGTACTCCGTATATTATTCTATGTTTTATATCACTATTTTTGTTATTTCCCTTTTTTTGGACCTTTGTTACCTCTTTTAAGACAATGGAAGAAGTTTATCGGTGGCCTCCTACTATTGCACCAGAAAAACCCTCTTTCTCAGGCTATTCTTTTGCTTTGCTTTACACTATGCTTCCTGTTCAACTTTTAAACTCACTTATCTATGCCTTGTTATCCTCTGTTATCGTCACACTCCTTTGTACTATAACTATTTACGGTCTTATAATGTTTCCTTATCGGGGAAGCAAAACTGTTTTATCAATTTTTTTTGCTACTCGTATTATTCCTCCACAAGCATTGTGGTTACCCTTTGTTCTTATCTATTCCAGGGTTGGACTAATAAATACGAGAATTGGAGTAATTGTTTTTGAAATAGCTTTGATTTATCCTCTAGCTGTTTGGATGGTAAGAGATTTTTTTGAGTCATTTCCAAAAGAACTAATTGAGGCAGGCCAGATTGATGGACTATCCCGTCTGGGAGCATTATTTAGGATAGTAGTTCCTATAGCGGCTCCTGCAATCTCAGCTATTGCTATTATAGCATTTTTGTGGGTTTGGGGTGAATTCATGTTTCCTTTTCTGATATTGAATTCACCAGCTCTTCAACCTGTTACTGTAAGTGCTTACCAGTTTATAGGAGAAGAAGGTATTAAATGGAATGCACTTGCTGCTACACAAACACTAATACTTATGCCAGGTATTTTGTTCTTCTTGTTTGCTCAAAAAAACATTGTGAAAGGCTTGGCTGCAGGATCCGTAAAGCAATAAATATGGTTCTATTATTGTCTTTTCATAAATGTTCTTAAAAAGGAAAGGGGTGTATGAGATGTTTTTAAATAAGTTGGAGACAGGTTAATAGCCCAAAAAGATGGTGAAACTATCTGGATTGAGCCATTTGGTAAAGACTGTTTACACTTTAGGTCTATCTTACTAAGAGGCAATAAGCCAAATTGACTTTTTCCTCTTTTTAGTGTTTTCTTTCATGGGTGGCTCCTTTCTTGAATCTTTTTTCTCTATTCGTGGATTATGCCACGGGGAGCCACTCTTTTCAATTTCAACTA
>JASGLU010000046.1 GCA_030156825.1 Candidatus Atribacteria bacterium
GTGGTAAGGCCTCCTTTCTTTTCTAACTTCTGGATCTGGGATCCTTACCACCATACTTCTTTTTAGATATTTTTTCCACACACTTTATTATAGAGCCAATTTTGGGTTGACTTTTTAGGAAAAACTTGGCTTAATAAGGCTTATAGTTTTATGGAACCAGTAAATAGATCCTTGGTGATAGTAAGCACAAACAAAGCCGAGGGTTGGAGAAATTAGTAGGTAAATTAGATAGGGGGTGTATTAAATGGACGTTTTTTCTAAAGTAAAAGAGATAATTGTTGACCAATTAGGAGTTGACGAAGATGATGTAGTTATGGATGCCTCTTTTATAGATGATTTAGGAGCTGATTCTTTGGATATTGTTGAGCTTATTATGGCTTTTGAAGAGGAATTCGACATTGAAATTCCGGATGAAGATGCGGAAAAGATTACTACTGTGGGAGAAGCGGTAGAGTATATTGATTCTAAAGTGAATTAAACTAACCTTAGGAAGCTAATTTTTATGAATTTGGATGGCAGGGACTTATCGGTTTTAGAGGCTCGGATAGGTTATCGATTTCGGAACCGAGAGCTTCTGAAGACTGCTCTTAGACATAAATCAGCCCTGGAAGGAAAAGACGGGGCCTGTAACGATAGGTTGGAGTGGTTGGGAGATGCGGTAGTCGGCTTGTTTATTGCCGACTACCTTTATCGTACCCACGATAAACCCCGTAGTTGGCTATCTTTGGTTAAATCTAAATGGGCCAGCGAAGAATGTCTGGCCCAGGTAGCTAAAAAAATTAACTTAGAAAGTTTTTTGGAGTTGGGCAAAGGTGAAGAAAAATGTGGGGGAAGGCAGAAAGACTCTATTATTTCTAGCGCCTTAGAAGCACTAATCGGGGCAATTTTTCTTGATTCTAACTCTTACGAGGTGACGCGAAACATTCTGGAGCGAATTCTGGGTAGTGAAGAGGGAATGGAATTCCTGCTTTTATCGGTAAATTATAAGAGTCTCTTGCAAAGATGGTCTCTTCAATACCTGGGTATCTTGCCTGAATATCATTTGATAGAAGGTAAAAACGGAACTTACCGAGTGGGGGTTAAAATTCAAGAGTCTTTTATTTCCTATGGTGAAGGTAAAAGCAAGAAAAAAGCTGAACAGGATGCTGCCAAGAACGCCTGGGAGAAACTGATAGGCGAAAGACACCTTTTCGAATGACCTTTTGCTTGGAAATTTAAGCTTTGGCAAGACTCCTTTTGGTTATTTTTCCCTCTTATAATTCGGAGAGTTTCTTTTTGAAATTTGGTGGTTCTGAAACTGGTAAAAAAGAGTGTAAAAGCAGAAATATTAAATCAAGTTGCACCATAAGTTCCAGAAATCAGCCTATATCAGGTCTTTTCTTTTGGGGATTTTCATTTTTGGGTAACCAGATTAAAAGACTGATAGATAAGGATAGACGGCCATGCTGCATGATACACCAGATAACAATGAAAACAGAATTCAATATAATAAGGCTTAGAGAAACAATAGTGGTCTATCCTTTCAGCTTTTTGTTTTTTTAAGTTTTTAAGTTTATGCCGTAGACTGCTATCCTGGTGTATTTCCAGGGTAGGTGTACTATAAACAGGGGGAATTTTCTGGTAAAAATCTGCAACTTGGGTTAAATCAGGAGGAAGAGGATGACGGAGAAAACAGGACGATGGCAGCGGTGGCGACAAGGATTGGGGAAAATGAAGGAGGAGGTCAAAAACCGTTTTTCTCAGATCTGGAATCAGGGAAAAGTGGATGAGAAAGAATGGGAAGAGTTAGAAGAAAACTTGATTCAAGCTGACCTCGGGCCTCAGTTGGCCATGGAATTGACTGAAGAGTTTAGAGAACTCAAAGAATCATCTCCGGATAAAGATTGGAAAGAATGGCTTTTTGATAAGCTCTATTCCTTGGTAAAGGACAACCATTCTCAGTGGTTTTCTCAAGCGGATCCGCAAAAGCTTAAAGTTTTGCTCCTTTTGGGGATTAACGGAGTTGGAAAAACCACTGTTGCTGGAAAATTGGCCTATGCTTTTAGTCACCAGGAGGAAAGAGTTTCTTTGATAGCAGCTGATACTTTTCGAGCAGCGGCAGAGAATCAACTTGAAGTATGGGCTAAAAGGGTTGGGGTTCATTGCTTTCGAGGATCTCCGGGAGCGGATCCAGCCTCAGTGGTATTTGATGGGATAGAAAGGGCAAAAAAGCAGGGGGAGTCTTTGGTAGTAGTAGATACTGCTGGTCGTTCTCATGCTAACCGCAACCTTTTGGCCGAGTTGGGGAAAATAGGACGGGTAGCGGCTAAAAATGTTCCGCCAGAACAGATTGAGAATATTTTGGTAGTTGATGCTTTGGCTGGGCAAAACGCTTTCGTTCAGGCTGACTCTCTATCTCAGGTTATTCCAATAACTGGGATCATTCTTACCAAGTGGGATAGCCAGGCTAAGGGAGGGATTATTTTTCGAATCAGACGAGAACTGGGACTTTCGGTAAAAGGAATTGGAGTAGGAGAAGGAGTAGAAGATTTGATTCCTTTCGATCCAGAAGAGTTTGTTCGAGCAGTATTAAGTTAGGTTTAAAACCTTTCCTTTCTTGACAGGGAGGGATAAGGTGATTATTATCTATTTGTTTCGGTTTATTTTTTGAGTGAGAGTTTAAAGGGCGAGGGACAAGAATTTTTTGATAAAGAGGTTTGAAAGTTATGTTTGAAAGTTTAACTAACAAGTTTTCCAACATTTTTAAGAAACTAAGAAGCAAGGGGAAATTGTCGGAAAAAGATATTACCGGCGTAATGAAGGATTTGCAAATGGTCCTTCTGGAATCGGATGTTCACTACCGGGTAGTTAAAGATTTGATTAACCGGGTTAGGGAACGGGCGCTGGAACAAGATGTGCTGACCAGTGTTACTCCTGGGGAACTGGTGATAAAAATACTGTGGGATGAAATTAGAAAAACGCTGGGAGGTACTTCGCAAGAACTCCACTTCGAGGGAGCTAATCCGGCATTAGTGATGTTGGTTGGTTTGCAGGGTTCGGGTAAAACTACTACCTGTGGAAAACTGGGGGTAAATCTGAAAGAGAAGGGGTTTTTCCCGGCTTTAATCTCTACCGATACCCGACGACCAGCAGCTAAAGAGCAATTGCGACTACTGGCTGAGTCGGCGGACCTTGGCTTTTTTGACTATCCCGAGGAGGCGAACCCCACTCAAGTGGTAAAGCAAGCCCTAAGGGATGCCCAAAGTAAAGGGTTTGATGTAGTAGTGGTGGATACCGCCGGTAGACTACATGTAGAAGAGGAGCTTTTGTCTGAGTTGAGGAAACTAACCCAAGACCAGGATTTTCAAGAGATTCTTTTGGTTTTGGATGCTACGACCGGTCAAGAAGCAGTTAAAGTGGCTCAGTCTTTTCGGGAGTGGATAGAACCCACAGGTTTAGTTTTGACTAAAGTGGATACCGATGCTCGTGGAGGAGCGGTACTTTCAATAGTGGCCCAAACTGGCTGGCCAGTGAAGTTTGTAGGGGTGGGGGAAAAACTTTCTCAGTTTGAGGTTTTTCATCCTGACCGGATGGCAAGTCGGATAATGGGTATGGGTGATACTCTTAGCTTGATAGAGAAAATTGAGAAAGCCATCAGCGAAGAGGAACGGCAAAAAGTTGAGGAAAAATTAGTAAAAAAAGAGTTAGATTTTAACGACTTTTTGGAAGAGTTGAGCCAGATGAAAAGCATTTCCTCTTTAGAAGAAATGGTATCTATGCTTCCCGGAAATTGGAAAAATGCCCTTTCTCAAGTGGATGGAGAGAAAAATCTGAAGATGGTGGAAGCTATCATCCGTTCCATGACTGCTGAAGAGAGAACCAATCCTTATATTATTAATTCTAGCCGGAAAAAAAGAATTGCCCATGGTAGTGGAACCAGTGTTCAGGATGTAAACCGGCTGCTTAAGCAGTTTGAAGAATTTCGTCGGTTATGGAAAAAAATGCAAAAAGGGAAAAATCTTCCTTTTCGAGGAAGAAATTTATTGGGATGGAGAATGTGAGCAGTAGTTATACTATAAAATATGCTCTTGTTCTAAAAGAAAGGAGAGTAGCGATATGGCGGTTAAACTGAGATTAACTCGGGTTGGACGAAGGCACCTTCCTTATTATCGGATTGTGGCGATGGATTCGCGAGAAGCGCGGGATGGTAAACCAATAGAAATTTTGGGGAACTATTCTCCTTTGGTTAATCCTCCAGTTTGGTCTTTAAAACAAGATCGGATTGAGTACTGGCTTTCCCAGGGAGCAGAAACATCGGAGGCAGTTCGATCTATCTTGAAAAAAGCCAAGACTTTGGTGGAGGAGGAACCCCAAAATTGAAAGACCTGGTAGAATATATGGTTCGGGCGCTGGTGGATAACCCAAATGAGGTAAAGGTATCCGAGGTAGAAGGAGAACAGTCAATTATTTATGAGGTGCGGGTAGCGCCGGAAGATATGGGAAAGGTCATTGGTAAACAGGGACGGATTGCTCGTTCTATCCGTACCATTGTTAAGGCAGCTTGTGTCAAGAGCGGTAAAAAGGCTATGGTTGAAATTTTAGAATAAGCCGCTGGGAAGGTGATCTAAACTCTGGTTCAAAAAAAGGTAATAGTGGGGATAATCAAAAGACCTCACGGAATACAAGGTCAAGTAGAAATTATGCCTTTTACCGATTTTCCCGAGCGCCGATTTTCAGCAGGAGCTTGCTTGGGAGTTGATTTACCCAAGGGAGAAATAAAAAAGCTAACTGTAGACCAGGTAACTTCCAAAAGGGGGAATGTGTTGGTTAAGTTTGAAGATTTTTCTACGGAAAAAGAGGCGCGGGCACTAACCGGGCTCTGCCTTTGGGTAGAAGAAGATCAAGTTTTCCCTCTAAACGAAGGCCATTACTATCATTTTGAACTGGTAGGACTGAAAGTGGTGGAAAGGGAGCAGGAGAAAGGAGAGGTAGTTGAAGTAATACCCGGCCCAGCTTGTGATTATCTTTTGGTTCGAGAAGCAAAAAAAGATTATTTATTGCCTTTGATCCAGGTTTTTGTAATCAATATTGATTTAACGGCGGGTTTGATAAAGGTGGATTGTCCAGAAGGGTTTTGGGAATGAGGTTGCGAATTGATATTGTTACTCTTTTTCCCGAAGCCATCCGGAGTTACTTGGCCACTTCTATTCTGGGAGTGGCTCAGAAAAAAGGTTTAGTTAAGATAAAACTTCATAATCTGAGATGGTTTACCTCTGACCGGTATCGAACAGTAGATGATTATCCCTTTGGTGGAGGCCCGGGGATGGTGCTTAAACCAGAACCTATTTTTCGGGCGGTTCAATTTATTAAGGATTTTACTGAGAGTGAGCCCAAGGTTTTGATTACCAGCCCTGGAGGAAAGATATTAACTCAGGATAAAGCGAGGGAGCTATCTCAGAAAAAACATTTGCTGATTATTTGTGGACGTTATCAGGGAATTGATGAGCGGGTGGTTGAACTTTGCCAGGGTGAAGAAATATCTATAGGTAACTACGTTCTCTCAGGCGGAGAACTCCCGGCTTTGGTTATTACGGAAGCGACTGTTCGTTTAATACCAGGAGTTCTGGGAGATGAAGAGTCACTTTGCTATGATTCTTTTGCGGAGGAAGATTTACTTGGTCCTCCTCAATATACGCGACCTCGGATTTTTCGAGGAATCCAGGTACCGGAAATCTTGACCTCTGGGAACCACCGGTTGATAGAAGAATGGAGAAGGGAGCAGGCGGAAGAAAAAACAAAAAAACTTCGGCCGGAACTTTTTGGGGTTGTAAAGAAGAAAGAGGAATGATATATTAATGCCTGATTTTGCCCAAATTGGGAATCGATTTTGAGTGATGGGGGAGGTTAAAATGGATAAAGCACGAATAATTAGAGCGGTGCAATCGCCTTATTTTAAAGAAGTACCTCAGGTAAAACCGGGAGATTCGGTCCGGGTTTATTTTAAGGTGGTGGAGGGCGAAAAAGAAAGGACTCAGGCTTGGGAAGGGTTGGTTATTTCAGTCCGAGGTTCAGGCTTGGACAGAACTTTTACTGTCAGAAAGATGTCCTTTGGAGTGGGTGTCGAGCGGATTTTTCCTCTCCATTCTCCTCGAATTGAGCGGATTGAAATCCTTAGTCGAGGGAAAGTAAGAAGAGCTAAACTGTACTACTTGCGAGGAAGAAGCACCAAGGAAGCTCGAATTGAGGAAAAACGTTAAGGCTGCCGAACCTCCAAGAAAGAAAAGTGCTTTGCGGGAATTAGTAGAAACGGTTGTTTGGGCTTTAATTATTGCCCTTTTAATCCGCTACTTTGTAGTGGAAGGTTACTATATTCCCTCTGGTTCGATGAAGCCTACTTTAGTTCCAGGAGAAAGAGTATTGGTGGCTAAATTTATCTATCGCTTTACCGAACCGACGAGGGGTGATATTGTAGTTTTCAAATATCCAATTGATAATCGCAAAAATTTGATTAAGAGAATTGTAGGTCTACCTGGGGAAGAGGTTGAAATAAAAGATGGACAGGTTTTTATCAACGGTGAGCCGCTGGCGGGAGAACAATTTGCCAGGACTTACTACGATGTTGGGTACTATGGGACAGAAAAACGGGTGATTCCCGAAGGCCATTATTTTGTTTTGGGGGATAATAGTGAAAATAGCGATGATAGCCGGTTTTGGGGTTATGTCCCTCGAGAAAAGATTTTAGGGAAAGCTTTTTTAGTCTATTGGCCTCCGGCTCAAATTAGAATTTTAAAATAGGGTAAATATGCTGTTAGAAGAGTCTCTCTGGTCGAAGGGGTATACCTTAGTAGGAGGAGTGGATGAAGCTGGCAGGGGCTCTTTAGCTGGTCCTATCGTGGCCAGCTGTGTGGTTTTACCTGCTTATTCCTCCCTTCCAGGGCTTAAAGATTCCAAACTTCTTTCCCGGAAACAACGGGAGGTCTTATTTGAGCAAGTTTGTTCCTTGGCTACTTCGGTGGGTATTGGTTTGATAGGGGAAGGAATTATCGACATGGTGGGGATAAACCGGGCTAATTATCTCGCTTTTTGGGAAGCCATTAGAGGGGTGGAAATGATGAGTTCGGTAGATTTTTTGATTTTAGATTGGATTAACCTTCCCGGCCTTCTTATTCCCTCTATTTCTACCACTCACGCTGAAAGCAAGAGTCTCACGGTAGCAGCCGCTTCGGTGGTGGCGAAGGTAACAAGGGATCAACTGATGACCGACTTTTATCATTCAGAATTTCCTCATTATGGTTTTGCCCAACATAAAGGTTATGGTACCAAACAGCATTTAGCAGCATTAGAAGTCTGGGGGATGAGTCCGGTTCACCGCCGGACTTTTTGCCGTCGTTATGAGGAGAAAAGAAAAGGGAAACCTGGGAGAAGCTCTCGCTTGCCGCTGGATTAAAAAGAAAAAAATGGTTTTGCTTGAAACTAATTTTCGGGCTCCAGTAGGTGAAATTGACCTTATAGCTCGAGATGGAGAGTGCTTAGTGTTCATAGAAGTGAAAGCGAGAGAGTCCTTTAGTTATGGTTTCCCGGAAGAGGCTATTACCAGGAATAAACAGAATCGAATTAGAAAAACAGCTCTTTATTACCTTTTAAGGCAGGGCTTGAACCCAGAGGTGACCATTTTTCGATTTGATGTGATAGCTATTCAACTTGATAAAGCCGGGCATCCGGTAGTAATCAACCACTATCCCAACGCTTTTTAAACAGCTTTATCCAGAAGGAGGCGTAAATGCTATCTAAGATTCTTAGTGCTACAACGATGGGAATTGAGGCCTGTTTAGTAGAGGTAGAAGTAGATGTTTCTTCTGGTATGCCTTCTTTCCAGATTGTGGGTTTACCCGACACGGCGGTTCAGGAATCTCGAGAGCGAGTAAGAAGTGCAATTAAGAATTCTGGTTTTGTTTTCCCTCCCGGTCGGGTGACGGTGAATTTGGCTCCCGCTTCTTTTAAAAAAACCGGTAGTGATTTTGACTTTCCTATTGCCCTTGGTATTTTGTCCGCCACTAAACAGCTATCTTTTTCTCTGGCTGAGGATACAGTGGTGGTAGGGGAGCTTTCTTTATCAGGTGATTTAAAGCCGGTTTCTGGGATTTTGCCAATTGCCCATTTTTTATCTCAAGTAAGGAACGGATTTCGGCTTTTTCTTCCTGGCGGAAACGCACGAGAAGGAGGGGTAGCTCGGGGGATTTCAGTTTTTGGTTTTAAAAATTTATCTCAGGTGTACGATTTTGTTCAGGGGAAAATAGAACTTTCTCCAGTATCGGTTCCATTGGAAAACCTTTTTTCTGTTTCTGCTAAATACCCTGACCTTTGTGAGGTGAAAGGGCAACGACAGGGTAAAAGGGCGTTGGAAATTACCGCTTCTGGAGGACATCATCTTCTTTTTATGGGTCCTCCGGGTTCGGGCAAAACTATGTTGGCCCGGCGTTTACCTTCACTGCTTCCCCTTCTCTCTTTGGAAGAAGCAATTGAGGTGACTAAGATTCACAGTGTGGCTGGTGTTTTGCCATCTCATAAACCATTGCTTACCATGCGCCCTTTTCGATCGCCTCATCATACTATTTCCGATGTAGCATTGATTGGCGGAGGGCAATGGCCGCGGCCAGGAGAGATTAGCTTGGCTCACCATGGGGTGCTTTTTTTGGATGAGGCTCTCGAGTTCAGACGAAACGTACTTGAAGCTTTACGAGAACCCTTAGAGACAGGACAAATCACCATTTCTCGGGCACAAATGAGTACTACCTATCCGGCCAACTTTACCCTGGTTTTGGCGTGTAACCCGTGTCCCTGTGGTTTTTTAGGCGACTCTAAACGAACCTGTACCTGTAGTCCTCATCAGGTTAGTAGATATCGGAGTAAGCTTTCCGGTCCTTTTTTGGATCGGGTTGACCTTCAGGTAGAGATTCCGCGGGTTGAGTTTTCAGAAATGGCTGATAAAAAGAAAGAGGAAACTTCACTCGAAGTGCGAAAGAGAGTGCAACGGGCCCGGGCTCTGCAAAGCGAAAGATTAAAAATGGTTGGTCTTAAATTGAATGCTGAGATGGGCCCCCAGGAGATTAAGAAATTTTGTTCGCTTACCGCTCCGGCGGAAAACTTGCTCCGGCAGGCGATGGATAATTTGGCTTTAAGTGGTCGCTCTTACCATCGAATTCTTAGAGTGGCTCGGACTATTGCTGATTTGGGAGAGAGTGATGCGATAGAGATAGAACATGTAGCCGAGGCCATTCAATATCGGGTATTAGATCGTAAGTATTGGGAGTAACTAAATGGAAGATAAACCTTTTTGGGTGGCGTTCAGCCATCTTTCGGGAATCGGACCTATCCGCTTTGCCAAAATTCTGGGTTTTTTTGGAAGTGCACAGACGGCCTGGTTTGCCCCCGAGAAGGACTTAAGTAACTGTTTAGGTCCTAACTTGGCCCAAAAAATAGTTAACCAGAGAAAAGATATTCACCCGCCATCTCTTTACCAGCGCATAATCGAACAGGGAATTAAAGTTCTTACCCTGGAAGAAGAAAGCTATCCTTATCTTTTGCAAAATATCCATCATCCTCCTTTTCTCATATACCAGAGAGGCGATTTTGATTTTAGAAACCATGATCGCTATGTGGCTATGGTAGGAACCAGGCGAGTTTCTCCTTATGGGAGAAACGTATCTTTAAAGCTGGCGCGCGAGCTGGCGAAGGAAAAAGTGATAGTAGTAAGTGGCTTGGCTAATGGGGTTGATGGTTTTTGTCATCAGGGGATAATCGATGAAGGAGGGATAACTTTAGCTGTTTTAGGCTCGGGTTTGAATCATATCTATCCTCCCAACCATTTGCAGATGGCTCAAGACATCGTCTCTTTAGGTGGGGGGTTAATTTCCGAATATCCTCCTGCTTTCCCTCCTCGGCGGGAATATTTTCCGATTAGGAACCGCATTATTAGTGGTTTGAGTCAGGCGTTGATAGTGGTGGAAGCTCCCAGGAAAAGCGGGGCGCTAATTACAGCCAATTTTGCTCTGGAACAGGGACGAGAAGTGATGGCGGTTCCTGGTCCTATCTTTTCCCCTGTTAGTCAAGGTAGCAATGCTCTTATTCGTCAGGGGGCCTCTTTGGTCCAATCAGGAGTAGATGTGTTAGAGGGACTGGGCTTTTTCTCCCAGTGTCTTTCTTCTCCTAAAACTGACCAAATTGGGGCTGACCTTAACCTTACTTCTCGGGAAAAAATCTTGTTAGAGCTTGTTGATTTTTCAGGAGTAACCAAGGAAGAACTGCTGGAGAGGACTGGTTGGGAAGAAGGAGAATTTTATAAAATTTTGCTGAATTTAGAACTAAAAGGATTAGTGCAAGAAATAGCTGGAGGCGGGGTAATTCGAGCTTGACCAAAGTGCGTGATTTAGTATAATATTGGCAGTAGTTAAGCATCGGGGTGTAGCGCAGCCTGGTTAGCGCACTCGCTTGGGGTGCGAGTGGTCGGCCGTTCAAATCGGCTCACCCCGACCATTCTCTTCTTGGTTTAATGTATTTTCACACCTAATAGTTAAGGAGGAACCGCTTTTGAACTTACGAAATCTATTTCGACTTGAAGGAGAAGTAGCACTTGTAACGGGAGGAGGCCAAGGTTTAGGTGAGCAAATGGCCATTGGGTTGGCCGAGGCAGGAGCGCAAGTAGCGGTTGCAGATTTGAATCGAGACAAAGCTCAAAAAGTGGCGGATTTTATTTCTTCTTTGGGAGTTAAATCCCTGGCCGTTGGCGTGGACGTAACTAAAAAAGAAAAAGTAGATGAAATGGTGGCCAAGGTTATAGAGCACTTTGGCAAAATAGATGTTTTAGTTAACTCAGCCGGTATCGGGCAGTGGAAAAAATCGGAAGAGATGCCAGAAGAAGACTGGAAAAAAGTATTAGATGTAAACTTAAACGGAGTATTCCTCTGTTGCCAGGCAGTGGGAAAAGAGATGATAAAGCGAAAAAAGGGTAGTATAATCAATATTTCCTCTATGTCTGGCCTGGTAGTTAACACCCCTCAGCCCCAATCTCACTATAATACCTCAAAGGGTGGGGTAATTATGCTTACCAAGTCTTTGGCTTCAGAGTGGGCTCCTTATAATATTCGAGTAAATACTATTGCTCCTGGATACATGGAAACTCAGTTAGTGCAGGACCTCTTGCGAGATTTGCCCGAATACGCTGAAATTTGGAAAAAATTGACTCCCTTTGGCAGATTGGGCCAACCGGAGGAAATAAAAGGACCTTGTGTCTTTTTGGCTGCTCCCGCTTCCTCTTATGTTACAGGAAGCGTCTTGGTAATGGATGGAGGATATACTATTTGGTAAGGAGGTGATTGGTTGGAACCTGGTTGACGATTAAGGTAGTATTGGTAGGGAAAGAGGTTGTTAGTCGACTTTTAACTTTAGAAAGGAGGAAATTGCATTGAAGAAGTTAGTTGTTTTGCTAATGATAATGGGGATTTTGCTTCTTTCTTCGGTAGCTTTTGCTCAGGTGGCTAATCCTGATTGGTGGAAAAAAGCGGCCGAACCTTATCAGGGAGTGGTGATTCGAGGTGTATCTGAAAGCACTCCCCCATCTAAAACTATAGCCGAGATAGCTGCTCCCGCTTTTGAGGAGTTAACCGGAATTAAAGTAGAGTTAGAAACCACTTCCTGGGACGAAATGTATAACAAAGAAATCCAGGATATGCAAGCTGGAGCCGGAATATACGATTTTGTTTATATAGAGCAGGATGCTGCTGCCAGCTATTTGGAGCAAAATTGGTTGATCGATTTAACTCCTTTGGTAGACAACGCTGATTTAACCGCGCCTGATTTTGACCTGCCGGATTTCACCAGTTTTATTGATTCCTTCAAAGATGAAGAAGGCAAACTTTACGGCATACCATTTGAGGCTTTCTTAAAAACCTATATTTACCGGACAGACTTGTTCAACGATCCGGAAATTCAGGCTGCCTTCAAAGAAGAATATGGCTACGATTTAGCGGTTCCCACTACTTGGGAACAATATACCGACATTGCTAAATTTTTTACTGAATACGGAAAAGAAAAGGGAATTGAGATTTATGGTCACGTAGCACAGGCGAAAACTCACCCCTGTTTGGCCTATGAGCTTTGTGAGACTATCTGGCCGACTTGGGGAGTTTACAATTGGGGAGTGAACCTGGAGAACATGAGAACCAGCGTAGAAAATGGAGGTACACTCAACAGTGATACCGCTAAAGAAGCCCTGGCCTGGTATGTTGACATGTTACAGTATGCTCCTCCGGGAGTTAGAACTTACACCTGGGATGAGGCAGCAGCTGTGTTTGGGACCGGGATCATTGCCCAAGGTTTTCTGTATATGGAAAATTTAGGCTGGTTGGCCAATGACCCGGATCGGTCGGTAGTAATCGGTAAGATTGCAGTTGACCTTCCACCTACCAAACCAGGGGTTATGGAAGCAGCTGAAGCGGGAGAGGGCTACATCGGTTACTATGATGGTGGAGCTTGGGGAATTCCTCACTCCTCTAAAAACAAGGAAGCGGCTTGGCTTTTCATCCAGTGGTGTACTCGTAAAGAATGGCAGCCAGAGTTCGCTGAATTAGCTACCACCGTGGTAAGACAATCTGCTTTTGAAGACCCGATTATTGATGAATTGAATGAAAAAATGGGTGACTACTACACTTTGATGCAGGAAAAAGGGTATCTCTTTGCCGGTTGTCCTCCTTTGCCTATGCAAACACCGCTTAACGAACTTTATCTCCAGTGGATTTCCCGGGCAGTGGCTGGAGAAATTTCTCCTGAAGAATGTCTGGATAACTTAGCCGAAAAAGCCGATCAGTTGATGGAAGAGTTAGGTTATTAGTAGGAGGATAAGGTTGAAGGGTAATAAAAAGCAAGTGTGGGGGCTTATCTCCCCCACACTTGCTTTAATGATTGCTATCGGAGTAATTCCGGTCATCTATATTATTTACTTAAGTGTTTTTAGGTACAGCGTATTTGCCCGAACAGGGATGACTTATATCGGTTTCGATAATTATCGAAACTTGATGTTTGATTCGGAGTTTTTAAGCTCTCTCCGTTTGGGGCTTTCTTTTGTGTTCTTTTGTTGTATTATCGAAATCCCCCTTGGTCTTTTAATCGCCAATTTGCTAACTTATGAGTTTAAGGGTAAGGGCATTTTTCGAACGATTATGGCGCTGCCTTTGGCCATGGCTCCCGTTAGTATTGGCAGTATGTGGGTTTTACTTACCAATCCAGACGTTGGACCTCTTCCCTATTTTTTGGGAAAAGTTGGGGTTGAGTATAATATCGGAGTAAATGCCACTCAAGCGTTTGCCACTACTGTCTTTATGGATGTTTGGCATTGGACCCCGTTTGTAATTTTAACTTTTATGGCCGGGTTAGCTTCTTTGCCCAAAGATCCATATGAGGCCTCTCTGGTAGATGGAGCCAATCGCTGGCAAACTTTTCGTTATATTACTCTACCACTTCTGCGGCCGGTAATTTTAACTACTTTGTTTATTCGGATTATGGACACTTTCCGTATTTTCGATGAAGTATGGATGTTAACCAGTGGCGGTCCAGGAACGGCTACTCGCTTTGTCAGTATTCACTTAGTGCGAGAAGTTCTGCGTTCTATGAATTACGGATATAGTTCGGCCATGTCGCTTTTTCTACTTTATTTAACCATTGTTATCTGTTGGCTATTATTAACTTTTATTTCTGCCGCTCAGGAGGAAAGTTAAATGCAAGCTATTGCTAAAAAAAGACTCAGGCTCTTTTTAATCTATCTTTTGTGTATTTTAATAGCGATAGTTACCTTATTTCCTATTTACTGGATGTTTGTAGTATCCGTTCAGTCAAAGCTGGAAATTTTTTCTGGACCTCACTTCTTTCCTCCTTCCTTTCACAGCGAAAATTATACCCGTCCTTTCTTCCAGGATGTATACGGCCGTTATCTGGTTAATTCCCTAATCATTGCCACCGGTAACACTCTTTTGGTAATCTTTTTAGCGGTTATGTCCACTTATGCTTTTTCCCGTTTTCGGATTCCAGGATCGAACAACATCTTCTTTTGGACTATTACCAACCGGATGGCCCCGGCGGCAGTTTTTATCGTTCCCTTCTTTTTGATGTTTAATCGTTTGGGGTTGAGGGATACCAGAGGGGGGTTAATCATCCTTTACTGTATTTTTAACCTACCTTTTGCCATCTGGCTTTTAAAGGGGATGATGGATTCTATCCCGAAAGAATTGGATGAAGCGGCCATGATCGACGGTTGTTCTCTTTGGGGAGTATTGATTAGGATAATTCTTCCCCTGGCCCGTCCGGGAATTATGGTTACTGCTATCTTGACCTGGATTTTTGCCTGGAATGAGTATTTGTTTGCTTCGGTTTTAACCAATGTTAATGCGCGGACGATGACTACTGGTTTAATTGAGTTTGTCACGGTGATTGGTACTAACTGGGGTGAGATGGCGGCAGTATCTATGGTCTGTTTAATTCCGGCTGTGGTGTTTATTAGCGTAGCCCAGCGGCACATTATTGCTGGTCTTACTTTTGGAGCGGTAAAAGATTAGGAGGATATAGCTTATGCGAATTTTACCTATGAAAACTAATTTATTTGATCGAATTTTCATTGGATTAGTGGTGATGTTTGGGGGGCACCTGCTTTGGGTTAGATTTGTAGAAGCTTATTTGCCTCTTTATGTGTGTACCGTTGTTACTTTGGCTTTTTTGATTGCTTTGCTGATAAACGGTTAAGTTTGGAGGTTGCTCAAACAGCTTTTATTAAAACAAGAGAAAGATAGCCAAAAAGATTATAAAAAAGAAAAAGCAAATGGCCGAGAGCATGCTCTCGGCCATTTGCTTAATTTAATTAACAGCAAACACCTGGCCAGCAGGTTTCAATTCTTAGGTACTTATTGAAAGCTTCGAATAGGATTTTCCCCGATTGGGAAAGGTTAAAAGCTACATGATGTTCAAATCCCTCTTCACACATAAAACTTAGTAAGTTTTCTAAACCAGGGATTTTAACCACTCCTACTCCTCCAAAAGTTTGTATTCGGTCGTTAGTTATTTCTCCTTCGGCTAAGTAAGCGATTATGGTTCCCTCGGTGTCTTCCGTGGCTAACCGAGCCAGGGTAACTGGACCAGAAGGAATGGTTCCATAACAGGTTCCATAAGTTTGTTCTTTAGAAATTGAAGAAGAGATAATATCGCCGTAACCCATGCGGGCCCCTTCAAGAAAAGATTTAGGGAAATTGCTGCAGTGGAAAAGCACGGCTTTTTCTGGGTCGTCACCAAAGTTATTATTCCAATCGGCCAGAGCCGAGGGTTTCTGGGAAGCCAATTGCAGTGCATACATACTAAGAGCTCCGGTCACATCCACTTCACAAGCAGCAGGGATGAAGTTTTCACTAAACATGCTCATAACCGTACAAGGCATCACTCCAAAATTTTCTTCAATCGAAGACCAACATTGGAAGGCAAGGAGAGAGACCCCAGTTTCTTGAATCCATTCTTCTAAAGTGATTTTAAGTTGAGCCATTTTTTGTAGTGCTTCTTCTGGTATCCCTTGGGTGTCAATGTATTCTTTGATTTCCTTGATTTTTGCTTTAACTCGTGAATCATTAGTTGAAATCCGATTGGCTCGCCCAATTATTTCTGATAAATCCACTACCTCGGTTGAGATGTCGTAGTTTTCTAAAATTTTTTCTGAATAACGAACGGTATTAAAGTTATTAGGTCTCATTCCTACTGCTCCAACTTTTAGGTGACGAAAACCCCCTGTTACCCGACATACCCCTGCAAACCAAGCAAGGTCCTGGGAAAATGCTGGAGACTCGGGGTCTTCGGTATGATGGGTAGTTAAGGAGAAGGGAATATCGAATTGCCGAAGGTTATTGCACACCGAGAGTTTTCCACAGAAGCCATCCCTTCGATTTTGAACATCCATCTTATCTGGGTGGTCGGAAAAGGCATGGACTAAGACTGGCACTTTAAGTTCAGATAGGCGAAGCGTATAGGCTATTGATTTTTCGTCTCCAAAATTGGGGAGAGTTACAATGATTCCACTAATTTCTTCACCTTTTTCTCGAAAGAGTTTAGAGCATTTTTGGGCATCTTCATAAGTTTCTACCGTTCCAAATTTGGTATCTTCTGGAGTAAGACATATAGTCTTAAATCCTTCTTTTTCCAAGGTAGATAAAATTCTTTCTCTTCCTTCTTTGGCTAAAGCATCGGGGAAAAACCCTCGATTTCCTATTATTATCCCTAAGGTCTGGTCCAAATTGGGCACCTCCTCAATTATTTTTTACCATCTTATCACAAAAATCGCTTTTTGACTTCTAATTAAACTATTGAACTTGCCTTTAAAAATTTTTCCTAACACCCCTGTCAATTAAAGTTTAAAATTTCACTTATTTTATAGTGATTTAAAGTTTAAAATTGCACCTCTTATACTTTGCCTAGAGAATAGAATATTCCATATTATCTTCTTAAAAACTTACTCGAAAGGAGAGGATAGCATGGCTAAACAACTCCATAAAAGGTTCTCGACTGAAGAGATA
>JASGLU010000047.1 GCA_030156825.1 Candidatus Atribacteria bacterium
TCAGCAACTTCCCCCTCCCTCTCGCTCCCTCCCTCCAGGGGAGGGAGAAAAAATGCGGGAGACTCAGTTTTTCCCCTCTCCCTCGACGGGAGAGGGTCAGGGTGAGGGTGGACTATAATGGGGGCTTCGCCCCCCTTAAACCCCCGAAAAGATAAAAGATTAAAAAATAAAAGATAAATACAACTGAGGAAGAAAGACATTCCTCAGTAATGGGGGCGCTGCCCCTCCTTATTGCTTGTTATTAGAGGCTGCTGGTAAGATTTGTGATAACGGCTGATTATGGTGAGTTTCGCAGTTAACTATATTTTGCTATAATCGTTTCGGTTTTGAGAGATAGATGAAAGCGGAGATTAACCTTAATCTATCTCTCAAAATAAATCCACAGGAGGTGAAATGATTGGACTATTTTGGTGTTCAACGAGCAGGTTCTTCGGTGCGGACCGAAGTAGTAGCTGGCGTTACCACTTTTATGACCATGGCTTATATTATTTTTGTTAACCCCAGTATTCTTCAGAATACTGGTATGGATTTTAACGCGGTCATGATGGCTACCGTGATCGCAGCCGGGGTTTCTACTTTGCTTATGGGGATTTTTGCCCGACTCCCCTTTGCTTTGGCTCCCGGAATGGGATTAAATGCTTTTTTCGCTTTCACTGTTTGTTTGGGGATGGGTCTTCCCTGGCAGGTAGCGCTGGGAGCGGTGTTTATCGATGGAGTCCTTTTCCTTATCCTTTCTATCTTGCCGGTGCGGGAAGGAATTATCAAATCTATTCCTCTGAATTTAAAACTGGCCACCTCGGTGGGAATTGGCCTTTTTATTGCCTTTATTGGTTTTTCCAACGCGGGGATAGTGGTAGCTGATGAAGCCACTAAATTGGCGCTGGGAGATATAACTCATCCTCGGGTAATGCTCTCTTTGGTGGGGCTTTTGCTCATGGGGATTCTTATGGCTTTCCGGGTGAAAGGAGCACTTCTTTGGGGAATCATCGCTACTTCCGTTATTTCCTGGATTAGCGGGATTTCTGTTGCTCCCCAACAGGTAGTGGCCTGGCCCGATTTTTCTCAGTTATCCCATACCTTCCTGCAAATGGATGTTTTGGGGGCTTTTCGATATGGTTTATTGGCGGTGGTGTTTACTTTTACCTTTGTGGATCTCTTTGATACTCTGGGCACCTTTATGGGATTGGCTGCCAAACTGGGAATGGTTAACGAAAAAGGGACTTTCCCGGGAGCAGGAAGAGGCCTTTTAGTAGATTCTATAGGTACTATATTGGGAGCAATACTTGGGACCTCTACCGTTACTACTTATGTAGAAAGTGCTTCCGGGGTGAGTGAAGGTGGTAAAACTGGCCTCACGGCAGTCGTTTGTGGGCTTCTTTTTCTTTTAGCCCTTTTCTTTGTGCCTTTAGCGGGAGCGATTCCGGCTGAGGCGACTGCACCTGCTTTGGTTATAGTTGGGCTTTTGATGATGGAACCGATATTGAGTATTGATTTTCGAGAAATAACCGAGGCCCTTCCCGCTTTTTTGGCGATTGTTTTGATGCCTCTTACTTATTCTATTTCTGAAGGTTTAATTTTTGGGGTCTTGAGCTATACCATTATTAATTTACTGGCGGGTAAATATCGGAAAATAAGCCCGGTCATGTATATTTTGAGCGCCATTTTCATTATTCGCTATTTGGTAGTCTGACTTTCAGCCGCCTGGCTTCCTGCCAGGCGGCTTATGAGTCTTTTTCCCCCTTATTGTGGGGAAAATGTTTCTCTTTCCCCACTTGTGTTTATCTTTTAAGTCTTAATTTTTTGTTTGTAGGGGGTTGATAAGGGGGAGTTTTTTTCCCCTTATTGTCTATTGTTCTATGATATAATAAAATTTTGGAAAGTGAGGGGGACTCGTATTCCAGAAAAACGAAGGGATTTTGAACTGAATGCCAATTAAGCAGTGGACAAAGCTTAATCATAGCGCTTTATTCGGTACTGAAGGGTCAGATATTAAATTGACCCGGCAGTATCTTTTTTTGCTTTTCCCCTGGAAAATGGAAAAGCAAATAGCCGATGCTCTTTCTTCCAATATCCGGTCTGCCTGTTCTACCGCCCAGATCTCTCTTTTTTTACTGCCGGATCCGGGGCAAACAACAACGGACAAAAGAAGATGGTCCCTCCCCAGAACGGGAAAAACAATCTTTTCCCGAGTTGCCTTTTTATGGCGCTTATTTCGGTCAAAACCGGAGCCGAGCGGGGAGTTGGTGTTGATCGGAGATGATTCTTTTTCTTTGATGGCGGTGGCTCTTTGGTCCAAAAAGAAACCGATTTATATTCCCCTGATTAAGGTTATTAACCGTTATCCTTCCTTTTGGGATATCTGGACGGTTGGTCGTTTCTGTCGGGCGGCTTTAGTTAACGACCGGAAGATGAATCGGGCTTTTCGAAGGAATAATATTCCCAGCTATTTTGTGGGAAACCCCTGGGTTGATTTGGTTAAATTTGCTTATTTTACCTTTCCTCATGGGAAAAAACCTATATATTCTTTTTTCATGCGAGAGGAATACTGGAGGGAGGATTTAATCTTTTTTTTAAATCTGGTTTCTTTGCTTTCCTCGGAAAAAGAAAGGTATTTTTTGCTGGTTTTGCCTCCAGAAGTTAAGCTGAAAGAGTTAGCAAAGCAAGCCGAGACCGAAGGATGGTTTTTTAAGAAGAGCTTAGAAGGAGATTGGATAGATGGTTATCTTTGGCAACATCCGACCTGTGTAAATATTACCCGGTTTGGGGGAGAAGCAATGGGACAGTCTGAGCTGGTGATAAGTACCGATTCGATTCGAATTATTCAAGCTGCCGGTATGGGAAAGAAGGTGTTGCCAGTGGAAAGCAGGAGGCCCGATCAAGTAGCAGCTTTGGTTCGTAATCAAACTTATTTATTTGAAAATTCTCGCTCTCTTCAGGATCGTTTTGGTTCAGGCGGAGCCCTGTCGGCCATTGTTTCCTATCTTTTGAGAGGGACGGTCGAAGATGAATTATTTAAAGAGCGTTTACTGAAAAAGGAGGAATAAAATGAGAGGATTGGTTCCTTGGGATGTAGATCGGCGGCTGCAAAGTTTCCTTGAAGAAGATTTGGGGTTTGATGATATTACCACTCAGGGCTTGGGCGAACTGAGTCTTAATTTAGTCCAGGCAGAAATTGTGGCTAAAAGCGAAGGCGTGATGGCGGGAGGTCCACTGGTATCAAGAGTATTTTCCCTGCTTGATCCCGAGACAGTTACCCAGGTGGTGGTTCCGGATGGAGAAACTTTTAAGCCGGGCCAGATAGTTTTAAAGGTGAAGGGGCGTGCTCGAGCCATTTTGATGGGGGAGCGGGTAGCACTTAATCTTTTGCAACGTCTTTGCGGTATTGCTACCAAAACTAAAGAGTTGGTAAAATTGGTAGAGGATTTACCGGTGAAGATAGCTGATACCCGTAAAACCAGCCCTGGACTCCGAATTTTTGAGAAATATGCTGTGCGTTGTGGTGGGGGAGTTAACCATCGTTTAGGGCTTTATGATTGTGCTTTAATTAAAGACAACCATATTGCTATTTTTGGTTCGGTTCAAAAGGCAATTGAGCAAATTCGCTCGGCCATTCCTTTTACCGCCAAAATAGTAGTAGAGTGTGCCGATTTGGATCAGGTGGTTCAGGCTTTGCAAGGAAGAGCGGATATTATTATGTTGGATAATATGTCTTTGTCCCAAATTCGTCAGGCGGTGAAGATTGGTAAAAACAAAGCTATAATTGAGGCTTCGGGGGGAATTGGCCCTCACAATATTCGCCCTATAGCTGAACAGGGAGTAGATATTATTTCTACCGGATATATTACCCATCAGGCTATCTGGTTAGACTTGAGTTTGAGTGTGAAGTGAAAAACTAATGGCCGAGTTTTATGACGCTTTGATTATTGGTGGAGGTATAGCCGGAGCCAGTGCTGCTCTTTTTTTAGCTGAAACCGGTCATCGGGTTTTATTGGTTATTAAAGGTGATTCCTTGGAAAAGACTAATACTTTTCAAGCTCAAGGGGGGATTGTATTTCGAGGAGAGAACGACTCTTGGGAGCGACTGGCACAAGACATCGTTAAAGCTACCGATTTTACCGCTTTTATCCCTACCGTGCGGATGGTATCTAAAATGGGGCCACCTCTGGTCAAAAGAGCCTTGATTGAAAAATGGCAAGTTCCATTTGAAAGAGATAAAGAGGGAAAGTGGGACTTATTTCAAGAAGGAGCTCACTCTCTCCGGCGAATTTTGCACGTCAAAGACCATACCGGACAAGCTATTCAAGCTGCCCTAAGTCAGGCAATTGCAGAAAAACCTTTAATTGAAGTCAGAAAAGAAACATTTGTTCTGGAACTTATTACTTCTTATCAACATGCTTTTGATTTTCAATCTCGCTATCTTTCTCCGGAATGTTTAGGGGCTTTTCTGCTTAATACCCAAGCAGGAGAGGTATACCCGGTTTTAGCTCGGTCTACTTTTTTGGCCACCGGCGGGTTGGGAGAAATTTATCAATATACCTCTGGTGGTTCTTGGAATACCGGTGACGGTTTTGCCTTAGCCTATCGGGCAGGAGCGAACTTGAGAAATATGGAATTTGTCCAGTTTCATCCTACTTTGTTTTACGTACCGGGACAAGAGCGGACTTTCCTTATATCGGAGTCAGTGAGGGGAGAAGGAGGGGAGCTAACGGACCATCAAGGGAAACCTTTTATGTCAAAGTACCATCCTTTGGGTAGCTTGGCCCCTCGAGACGTGGTCGCCCGGGCAGTTTTTAAAGAGATGAAAGCCAACAAAATAAATTGGGTTTACCTTGACTTGACCCGAGCGCTCTCCCCGGCTAAGATAAAGGATACTTTTCCCACTATTTATGAACGGTGCCTATCCCGGGGAATAGATATTACCAAACAACCTATCCCGGTGATTCCCGGGGCTCATTTTGCCTGTGGAGGAGTGCTCACCGATACTTTTGGTCGAACTAATTTGAAGAGATTGTACGCCATTGGAGAAGTGGCCTGTAGTGGGCTTCACGGCGCTAATCGCCTGGCATCCACCAGCTTGTTGGAGGGGCTAACTTTTGCTTATCGGGCGGCCCGGGATTTTAACCGAAGTCAGAATAAATTGAAACAGCTGGGAGTCCTTCCTTTTGCTTATCACTTGGGAAGCCCTCCCCCTAATTTTATGCTGGAAAATCTTAAACAAACCTTAAAAATGCTTATGTGGCATAACGTTGGTTTATCAAGGCACAAGGAAGGTCTTACCCAGGCTATGGAACTACTCGGTCTTCTCCAAAAAGAAGTCTTGGTTTTGCAAGGCCGGTATGGAGTTTCTGCTCCACTGTGGGAGCTGATTAACCAAATTACCACCGCTCAGCTGGTAACCGAAAGTGCTTGGAAAAACCGGCTATCCCGCGGGACTCATTATCGGTCCGATTCGTTACCACTATGAGTTCCTAAACGAATCAAACTTCTCACTCGGAAATGGTTCATCCATCTTACTATTTTCAGATTTTTGAAACCCTGGTCGGTGTAGAAAGTAAAATAGAATCCCCAGGAAGGTTTTTCTTCTAACAAGATTCGAACGATAGCCTGAGCTAAGCGACGGGGGTCGTGTCTGGTGGGTTGTTCCAGAGAAAGAAGAGGAGCTTTGAGTACTTTAAGAGAGGGGGGAATGTCTATTCCATTCATTGTTATCGGGTCAATTCCCTTTGACCGGAGTTCGGCCAAGACTTGATTTTCAGGTTTTTGGTCATTAACTAAAAGATATTGCAAGCGTTCGGGGGGGATAAATTGCCAGAGCGCTTGCAGGTGCTCGGCCAGGGAAAAACGGTCAGTTTCCCCCGGTTGAGTGGTAATGTTGCACACGAAGACAAGTGGTGCCTGAGCCTTAATTATGGCTTCTCTTACTTCTTTTACCGCCAAGTTACACAAAACGCTGGTGAATAGACTACCCGGACCCAACACAATCAAATCGGCAGTTTGGATTGCCGCTAATACCTCTTCAGTAGTCTGTACTTGAGGTGGATCCAGGAAAAGACGCTTTATTTTTTTGCCACAACTTCCTATTTTAGATTCGCCCTCAACTAAGGTTCCGTCCTCACATTCGGCTTTTAAAACTGCATTTTGTAAGGTAGTGGGTAAAACCCTGCCCCGAACTGCCAACACCTTGCTGGACTCTAAAATTGCTTTTTGAAAATCACCAGTAACCTGTGTGAGGGCGGTAATAAACAGGTTACCAAAATTATGTCCTTTGAGTTCACCTTCGTTCTCAAATCGATGTTGAAACAGGTCCCGCATTAAGGGTTCGGTTTCGGCTAAGGCTATCAAGCAGTTTCTGATATCGCCTGGGGGTAAACCGCCACCTTCTTTCCGGATTCGACCGGAGCTACCTCCATCATCAAATACGGTTACTATTGCGGTAACATTTGAGGTATAATTTTTCAAACCGTGAAGCAAAGTATGAAGACCATGACCTCCTCCCACAGCCACAATGTGAGGTCCCCGCTCCAGCGGACGTTTTTTAAAAATGGTAGTAGCTACTTCATCCGGTCCTGGAGGGTGGATAGCACTGATAATGGAACGGTTCATTTTTTGGAGACCAAACATAATCAGGGCTGCTCCGGCGGCTATGCCGATTATTCCCAACAAAACCGTTGCCCAGTAATGGTCAAACAGACCATAGGCAAACCGATTCCAAAGTAAATAAATGCTTCGAAAGTAAGGAACACTGATAGTAAGGCTCATACCCAGGGAAATTAAAACTACCCCCAAGATAGCGAGCAATAACCATCTTTTTACCTTCATCCCCGGGTATAACCAGCGGAGGGAATTCTTAGTTTTTGGTCGATTAATCATAACAGATCTCCCTTTTACACCGTTTATATTATAGTGAAAAAATGAAATTTGCCAAGTTAAAAACCGGTTACCGGTGGAAAATTACTTTTGGCACTTGAGATGGTATAATGTTTTTAAAATTAACTAAATTCTTATACAATAGGTAGGGCTTTGGCTTGTTGGGCATTGGATTCAAACCTCGGCTGGGTGGCTTTATTTATCTTTAAGAAGGCTACTTGCGCTGGCTTTTGTTTTATTTTTGTATTGGTTTATTTTTTTCAAAAGCAGATGGTGTGAAGCTTTTACCTACCTCGGAAAAATGAGAGAGTAGATTTTGGTCGGGAATTCCGGTGTCGATTTTAAAAGATGTTATATAAATGGTTTAAAGAGGGGGAAACAAGGAGAAAGAAGAAGTGCATAAAATAAGTGGAGTAAGGATTGGCGACAATCTTACCGATGTAAAAGTTAAAAACCGTTCTTTGGTTTTAAGCTTGGTAAAAAAAAGAGGTTTAATTTCCCGGATTGAGTTAGCCCGAATTACCGGTTTAACCCAACCGACTATCACCAATATTGTAAACGAGCTTATGGCTTCTAACCTTTTACAGGAGGTGGGCACTTCTGATACCAAAGCCGGTAGAAAACCTATTCTTTTAGCGGTGAACGACCGAGCTTTTTATACTATTGCTATCAGTTTTACCCGGCATGGTTTTTCGGTAGCCTTAACTGATTTGGGGCCTAACATTCTCTATCGGCGAGATTCCTCTTATAGTGTTTTAGAAAATACCGAAATTGCTCTACTTGAGCTTCAAAAAGAGTTTATTCATGTTTTGGAATTTGCCACCAGCTCTCTGCGGTTGATTTTGGGGATTGGGGTCTGTGCTCCGGGGCCTCTGGACAGTGATTCCTGTACTATTTTAGCTCACCCTACTTTTTTGGCTAATAAAAGTTTGGATTTGAGGCCTTATCTCCAGGAGTATGACTTGCCTATTTTTATGATGAATCAGGCAGATGCTGCTTGTCTGCATGAGATTTGGAGAGGAGAAGCGAAAGAAGTCCGTAATCTGATTTACTTTATGGTGGGGGAAGAGGTGGGAGCAGGAATAGTAATTGATGGGATTATTTATCAGGGTCAGGACCGGAAAGCAGGAGAAGTGGGGCATACCAGTGTCAATCTTTTTGGTCCGCGATGTGTTTGTGGAAATCATGGTTGTTTGGAGATGTATTGTAATACACGGGCGGTTTTGGATCGGGCTCGAGAAGGTGCCTGGTTGGGAAAAAGCGCTTATTTAAAAGATGTTGCCCGCCGGCGAGAAACGGTTATTACTTTTTTGGATGTGATCGAGGGAGCAAAAGTGGGTGACCAGTTTTGTTTGGGCTTGCTCCACCAAATGGGTCAGTATATAGGAGTGGGAGTGGTTAATTTAGTTAATCTCTATGACCCGGAGCAGGTGGTTATCGGAGGGGAATGTGCTTTAGCCCAGGAGTTCTTGCAGGAACCAGTGCAGAATGTGGTAAGTGAAAGCCTGCTTTACCGGGAGTATATCCGACCCCAAATATCTTTTTCTCCTTGGGGAGACGAAGTAGCTATTTTAGGAGCAGCTTCTATTGTACTCGATCGCTTTATTGCTGGTCAGCTGGGTCGTTTTTGATTTCACCATTATTTGCTTCTGATTACCACTTGATTGGGTACGCAGGCAATAAAACCACCGTTATCTGGTATTTTCCCCATTTCCATACATACTTTATCTGGGCAGGGAGAGTGAGCCACCCAGGCTTTACCGGCTTGAATGGCTATCAGCGTTTCCCCCAAAGGTCCGCTAACGGTTAAGTTAAGGTTGGTAGTGGGGGTTACCTCGATTTCTTGCATTCCTCCCTGGCTTTCGATTACCAAGAGGTAAGAGGTGGATGGAAAATACCGGAATAAAAAAAGGGCTATTAATACCACTGCTACCGCTATCAGGGATAACCAATCTCCTCGCCGGGCAAAGATCATTCGTTTTCCTCAACCAAGGAGAAAGTGGTGTTTTTCTTTCCTATTTGGTGAAGCAGTAATGCCAGACCGCTTTCCAAACACTCGTTACGGAGGGCTATTTCTTTGGGAACTTTTATCAGGGCGGGGGAAAAGTTCCAGATTCCTTCTATTCCCGAGGTGGATAGCCGATCAGCCATAATTTGGGCATCTGAGGGAGGGATAGCTAAAATGGCAATAGAGATTTCCATCTGGGCAATTAACTCTTCCATTTTTTCAACCGGATAAATTTTAATACCGGCTATTTTTTGAAAACACTTGTTCGGATCTTTTTCTACTCCACATACGATCTGCACTCCATACCGATAAAACCCGGGATAATTTAAAAGGGCGCGCCCCAGGTTGCCCACTCCTATAATAATGGCCCGCCGCTCCTTCCGGAAACCAAAAACCTGTTCTAAGCGAGCAACTAATTTTTGAACCGGGTATCCCTTCTTAGGAATGCCTTCTAACCGGATTCGAGCCATATCCTTTCTAATTTGGGTTTCGTCCACCTCAAGCAGAGAAGCCACTTCGGAGCTGGTAAAGTAGTCAATGCCCCGTTTTTTAAGCTCACAGGCAAAATAGTAACATCTGGTTAATCTCTGGGCAGTATTAGCAGGTAACTGCTCCATTTTTCACCTCGTTTTTCCCAATCGAGCTGTAACTGGAAAGTTTTAAGTCAAATAACTGATTTTATTATTCTAAATGTGGGTTTTTAAACCCCTAAGGTTGCAGCTGGAAATTAGCATTATTAAGTGCTAATTTCCAGCTTGCTTTTTCATTTTACCATATCTTTTTGCTGGAAAGTGAAGAGTTGATGTCGAATCCTTTCCCCCGTAATACTGAGGAAAGTGTTTTCCCTTCCTCAGTTGTATTTGTTTTTTTAGTTTTTTCTTTATTTTTTGCCTTTCGGGGGTTATAGGGGGTTTACCCCCTTATTGTTCTGGAACTTGTAAAAATTGTTTTCTCTCTTTATAATATCCTTGGGTTAGAAAAAGTTAGGAGAGGTGGCTGAGCTGGACGAAGGCGCCCGCCTGGAGAGCGGGTAGGCAGGCGTTGAACCTGTCTCGAGGGTTCGAATCCCTCCCTCTCCGCCAAGGCTTTGCCTCTAACCGTGCTAGATGGGGAGTTAGCGGTGCCCTGTACCCGCAATCCGCTATAGCGGGGTCGAATTCCGGCATGAGGTTTCTTTCCTTTGGTGCTGGTTGAGGTAAGGGACGTTGAAAGTTGGGTCTTACGCGACGAATCCCCACAAACCCCGCCAGGCCCGGGAGGGAGCAACGGTAAGTGGGGCTCTTCGGGTGCCGTAAGGGTGCCTGACTGGAGTTACCTGCCTCGATATCGGCCAGGGGAAAGCTATCGAGTGTCGGTGCACGGTTAGAGGCAATTTTGTGCCCCGTGAATTTAAAATAATTAAATCAATAAAAAGGCTTGTAATTATTTATCAGCTGTTTTAAGAGGTGTAGCTTGGTGGCTTATCTTTCTCTTTACCGAAAGTGGAGACCGCAATCTTTTGACCAGATGGTAGGACAAGAAGTTCCGGTAAATCTTCTTACTCGCTCCCTTTCCCAAGGAAGAATTCACCACGCTTATCTTTTTTCTGGCCCTCGAGGAGTAGGTAAGACCACCACTGCTCGGATTTTAGCCATGGCTCTCAATTGCGAGCAGGGGGTAACCTCTTCTCCCTGTGGTTCATGTGGAAATTGTCGAGCTATTCGAGGGGGGAACTCGTTAGATGTGGTAGAAATTGATGCTGCTTCCCATCGAGGGATCGATGATATCAGAGACCTTAGGGAGAAAGCTAAATATGCTCCCCTTCAATCCCGGTATAAGGTTTACATTATCGATGAAGTCCACATGCTTACTACCGAAGCATTCAATGCTCTCTTGAAAACTTTGGAAGAGCCTCCCTCTAAAGTGGTATTTATTTTAGCTACTACCGATCCTCAGCGTTTGCCTGAAACCATCCTTTCTCGTTGTCTCAGGCTTAATTTTGCTCCGGTTGAACCCGATTTGATGGTCGATCGGCTGAGATATATTGCCAAAGAAGAGGGCTTTATGGTTGAAGAAGAGGCACTTTACCTGATTGCCCAAAAAGCAGGTGGTTCTCTTCGAGATGCAGAGGGCTTTTTAGAACAGGTTATAGGATGGGGAGAGAAAGAGGTTGCTGTTGACCTGGTTTCCCGGGTATTGAGGGAGCTGGATACCAGTCAACTTGACCAGTTATTTGACTTAGCACGAGCGGGGGAGAGGGGCAAGACTTTAGCCAAGCTCAATGAGTGGATAGAAGCGGGGTTGAGTCCGGAGGATATAAATCGGAGCTTGATTAACTATTTTCGCAGCCTGCTGGTTTTTATTTTATCAGAAGGGAAAAAAGTCGGGGAGTTTTCTCCCCTTCGCCGAGAAAAATTGAAAACTTTAACTCAAAATCTTTCTTTTCGGCTGATTAGGGAATGTTTAGAAAAAGCACAATCTGTGGAATTTCGGATACGGCGCTCTTTCCAGCCTCGGGTATTGTTGGAATTGGGAATTTTGGATATAATTGACTGTTTGGGTGAGGCTGCGAAAAAAAAGCAGCCGGCTCGGGAGGAAAAAGAGGTATTGGTCGATAACCTTCCGGAAAAAGAGGAGGAGGTTAAAATCGATGCTCAGCCCGAGCCTGAGATTGAGCCCCAGGAGGAGCCGAAAAAAAACGGTGGGCCAGCGGAGGAGACGAACCATTACTGGGAAAAGGTATTAGCTGAAATTAAAAAAGAAAAAATTTCTCTATACGCTTTTTTGCAGGCAGCCGAGTGGCGGGAAGCAGGCCCTTCTAAGTGGGTTTTGGCCTTTGCTCCCGAGTGTCAATTTCATAAGGAGAGTGTTGAGAGAAGAGATAATTTACTTTTACTCCGGGAAACGATTAAAAAGATTCGGGGAAGCGAGTGTTCACTTGAGTGTATCCTTGATCAGACGGTTATTTCAAAGGAGAGCGACTCGCAAGAAGCTCCCCCGGTATCGGAAGAAAAAAAAGTAAACCCGGTTCTCGCTTATAAAGATGAAGTTGGAGGAAATAACGTTGTTTCCCAGGTGGTGGAGATGTTTTCCGGTGTTTTAGTGGATTACTTGGTAAAAGAAGGAACTTGGAAAGGGGGTTGGAATGATGCCGAACTTGAAAAACCTCATGAAGGAAGCCCAGAAGATGCAGGCTAAAATTGCTCAGATTCAGGAAAGTCTGAAAGACAAAACGGTAGAAGCTGTAAGTGGTGGCGGAATGGTAAAAGTGGTATGCAATGGTCAGCAAGAAATATTAGCTCTGACCATAGAGAAAGAATTGTGGGATGAGGATGATATGGAGATGGTGCAGGATTTAATAATAGCCGCAGTGAACGAAGCTCTTCGCCGTTCACGGGAAATGGCTGAAGAAGAATTGAGTAAGGCAACTGGTGGGCTGAACTTGCCTGGTATGTTTTAAGGGGACGGCTGATTTAATGGCTCAATCCTATCCTGACCCCCTGGTTAGACTGATTTCTGCTTTATCTCACTTGCCAGGTATCGGCCCCAAGACTGCTCAGAGGATAGCTTTTTATCTGGTTAAAACTCCGCGGGAGGAAGTAGGAGAACTGGTTGCCGCCTTAGAAGGCATTAAGCAAAAAATTCGTTTCTGCCAGGTGTGTGGTTTTTATTCCGAAGGTCCACTTTGCACTATTTGTAGCGATCAAGGTCGGGACCGAAGTGTAATTTGTGTGGTGGAGCAACCGCAGGATGTATTAGCGGTGGAGAAATCGTCCTTTCGAGGTTTGTATCATGTGTTACATGGGGTTATCTCTCCTCTTTTGGGAGCCGGACCGGAAGAAGTGGCCTTAGATCAACTTGTTTTTCGAGTAAGAGAAGGGAATATAAAGGAGGTGATCCTGGCTACCAATCCCTCAGTAGACGGTGAAGCCACTGCTCTTTTTATTGCTCGTAAGCTAAAAGTTTTTCCGGTTCGGATTACCATGATTGCCCGGGGACTTCCCCTGGGGGGCGATTTGGAATTTGCTGATGAAGCTACCCTTTTACAAGCGTTTGAAGGAAGAAGAGAACTACATCTCGATTGAGGAAGGAGGAATTTTTTTTGAAACCACTGGAGATTAGATGGCATGGTCGAGGAGGCCAAGGAGTGGTTACCGCTTCCCGGATTTTGGCTGAAGGCGCCTTGAGAGAGGGAAAGTATTTTCAAGCTTTCCCCGAATATGGTCCGGAAAGAATGGGGGCTCCAATTAAGGCCTTCAATCGGGTTAGCGATCAACCTATTCGGCTTCATTGTGGGGTGACCAACCCTGAATTGGTGATAGTGGTGGATCCTACTCTTTTGACCTCGGTAAATGTACTTGAGGGATTGGGGGAGGATGGAATTGTTCTGGCCAACTGTGAGAAGTCGCCAGCCGAGTTGAGAGACATTTTGGGGTTTAAAACCGGTAAAGTGGTTACGGTAAACGCCTCTCACATTTCGCGGGAAATATTGGGAAGAGTGGTAGTAAACACTCCTATGCTGGGGGCTTTGTGTCGAGTTTTTGACCAAGTTAAAATGGAAACTATGTTAGAAGCGGTACGGGCTCAGTTTGGAGAGAAACTGCGGGCGGAAGTGATTGAGAAAAATCTCTCTTCGCTGAAAAAAGCTCACGAGGAGGCGCAGGTAGGATGAGCCAGGAAAAAGGATGGAAAGAACTCGTTCCAGGAGGAATAATCGTTGAAGCGGGCAATGCGAAAGAGTATAAAACCGGAGATTGGCGGACCGAAAAGCCGGAAGTAAATTTAGAGGGTTGCATTCATTGCTTTTTCTGCTGGGCCTATTGCCCGGATAGTGCGGTGGTGGTGGATTCTGAAAATGGTAAAATGGTCGGTTTTAACTATGATTACTGTAAAGGCTGTGGTATCTGTGCCAGTATCTGTCCGCCAAAGGTAATCACCATGATTCCCGAAGAAAGCTGAGAAAGCGAGGTTGGTTACTATGGCAAAAATTATGGGTTTTAATGGAAATGCAGCGGTAGCTTATGCGATGAAACAGATAAACCCCGATGTGGTCGCTGCTTACCCTATCACTCCCCAGACTGACTGTGTAGAGCGTTTTGCCGAATACGTAAGCGAGGGTTTGGTAGATACGGAATTTGTTACCGTTGAGAGTGAACATAGCGCGATGAGTGCTTGTGTAGGAGCAGCGGCAGCCGGTGGACGGGTAATGACCGCTACTGCGGCTAACGGATTAGCTCTGATGTGGGAAATCGTATATATTGCGGCCAGCATGCGTCTTCCTGTAGTTATGATGGTGGCTAATCGAGCGCTTTCCGGAAATATCAACATTCATTGTGACCACTCTGATACTATGGGAGCTCGAGATGCAGGTTGGATTCAGCTTTTTTCCGAGAACGCTCAGGAAGCTTATGACAACCTGATACAGGCGGTGAAGATTGCAGAGGACATGGGGGTTCGTCTGCCGGTTATGGTTACCCAAGATGGGTTTATCATCAGCCATGAACTGGAGCGGGTAGAGATTTTGGAAGACCAGGAGGTAAAACAATTTGTTGGTCCTTACCAGCCTCGATACCCCCTGCTCGACCTGGAGCATCCGGTTACTTATGGACCGCTTGACCTTTTCGATTACTATTTTGAACATAAACGCTCTCAAATTGAAGCTATTGATTGCTCTCTGCCGGTGATTGAACGGGTAGGACAGGAATTTGGAAAGGTATCCGGTAGGTCATACGGTTTACTCGAGCTGTACCGGATGGAAGATGCAGAGTATGGCTTGGTGGCACTTGGTTCTACATGCGGAACCGCCAAGGAAACAATAGATGGTTTGCGGGAAAAAGGGAAAAAAGTTGGTTTGATTAAAATCCGCTGTTTTCGTCCTTTTCCCAAAGAGGCAATAGTCAAGGCGGTATCCCCGCTTAAGGGTTTAGCTGTACTTGATCGATCGGCCACTTTTGGAGGGTTTGGTGGACCGGTGTTTACCGAAGTTCGATCGGCTCTCTATGATGCTGAATCCCGTCCTTTGACTCTGGATTTCATTTACGGTCTGGGAGGAAGAGATATCTTTCAGGAAGATATTGCTACTGCTTTTTCCCGGATAGAGGAAGCGGTTAAAACCGGCCGGGTTGAAAAACCCATTGACTACCTGGGTCTGAGAGAATAAGGAGGTTTATCCTATGCCGAGATTAAAAGACTTAGCCAAAAGACCAGAGCGGTTAACCCCAGGACATAGATTGTGTGCTGGCTGTGGTGCCCCTATTGCAGTTCGCCTTATTTTAGCTGCGGCCGATAAACCGGTGGTTGCCTCGAACGCTACCGGCTGTCTTGAAGTGTCTACCTCGATTTTCCCTTATACTGCCTGGAATATCCCCTGGATTCACAATGCATTTGAAAATGCAGCTGCTACTATTTCCGGAGTGGAATCTATGTATCGGGCAAAGAAAAAAAGAGGAGAAATGGAGGAAGAGGTTTATTTTGTAGCCTTCGGTGGAGACGGAGGCACTTATGATATCGGTATTCAGTCCCTCTCAGGAGCGCTGGAGCGGGGACATCGCTTTGTGTACGTGTGCTATAACAATGAAGCTTATATGAATACCGGGATTCAGCGCTCAAGCGCCACCCCTCTTGGGGCCTGGACTACCACCAGCCCTGCTGGAAAAGCAATCCCCGGTAAAACCCAGTGGCGAAAGAACCTGACCGAAATCGTAGTTGCTCATGATATTCCTTATGTCGCCCAGTCAGTTCCTTCTAACTGGCGCGATCTTACTACCAAAGCAGAGAAAGCCTTTCATGCCAATGGCCCGGCCTTTCTTAACGTTTTGGCTTCCTGTAATCGGGGTTGGAGGCACCTGCCGGCCGATACCCTGCAGGCCACTCAGCTGGCGGTCGATTGTTGCATATGGCCGCTTTACGAAGTGGTAGAAGGTGAATATCGCTTAACCTATAAGCCAAAGGAGAAAAAGCCAGTGGAAGAGTGGCTTAAAACTCAGGGTAGGTTCCGCCACCTGTTAGCTCCAGAGAATCGACATTTAATCGATGAGTTTCAGGCTTATGTGGATCGAGAGTGGGAAAGGCTTTTGGATAAGTGTGGAGAGAGTAAGAGCTAATTTCCTCATCCTATTTAATCAGGCTTTGCTTCTCTAAGGAAGCAAAGCCTGATGCTTAACTTATAAAAGGTTTAAGAAGATCCTCGGAGAAGCTTTTAGGTTAGACTCCTATGTTGCATGATAACACCAGATGACAGTGAAAACAGAATCCTCTCCCTCGGAAAGAGAGAAGAAAGCCGTTTTGGATTCCTGATAAATACATTCAGGAATGACTGCTTTTTTTGTCATTCCCGAAATCCTTAATCGGGAATCCAGATGCTTTTACTGAGGAATGTCTTTCTTCCTCAGTTGTATTTATCTTTTATTTTTTAATCTTTTATCTTTCCGGGGGGTTTAAGGGGGGCGAAGCCCCCATTATTACTGAGGAATGTCTTTCTTCCTCAGTTGTATTTATCTTTTATTTTTTAGTCTTTATCTTTTCGGGGGGTTTAAGGGGGGCGAAGCCCCCATTATAGTCCACCCTCACCCTAACCCTCTCCCGTCAAGGGAGAGGAGAAAGGCGTCTTAGATGCCCGATTACTAATTTCGGGCATGACGGAAAAGAGGTACAACGTAGGAAAGCACTCACT
>JASGLU010000048.1 GCA_030156825.1 Candidatus Atribacteria bacterium
CCTCCAATCTTTTTTATCCTTATTAGAGGGATTATAGCTCAAGGGGTGGGTCAGTTTTATTCCGACTTTCCTGGGTCAATTATAAGCCGGCTGTGACACAGTCATTTACTGGTCTTTTCTGGACCCAGTTACCGGTTGACTCATTCTACTATGAACAGTTAATTCTGGAATTAAGGGTGCTGCAAAAATTAACTTCCGGAATGCTGCAAATTCCTCTTGCCAAAAACATCGTCTTCGCTAAGTAGGTCTCCTCCATAGCCAGGTAAGGGTTTTACACATACTCTTCGAGAAAAATCAGGACTACTCAACTCTCCCGCATGAGTGAGTTGCCATATAAAAAGAGGTTGAGGGTTGATCTTTTTTATATCCAACACAAATTGTTCTAAAGCTTTCTGGTTGTGGGGTAAGATACTTAACTGGTTTAAGCGAGCCCTACTCTCGTAAGTTAAGGTAATGGCCTCTAAAAAAACAACTCCGGCCCCCCCTTCAAACAGCCTCCCGTACCTGCGATAAGTTTTCGGGCCAGGGTTGCCATCTTGGTCAGCATCATTACCTTCCATCGCATTAATAACCAATCGGTTGGTAGCAGTCCGACCACCAATTTGAACCGTAGAAAATAAAGCGATAGCTTCCACTTTATTCCCCTCCCTTTTCACCTATTATATTCCACTCCTTTAGCCATTTCAACCCAATGGTTAAAGCTAAAAATTAAATTTTTCCCTGTTTAAGAAATACAAATATTTTAATTGATTGCCTGGCAAGATAAGCGTTTCACCAAACTGGGATTAATCACTACTTTATCTTCGTTTTCCTCGGAGTTATTGCCAGCTATCACCTTCTTTAGAAATTTGACTGCTGTTCTTCCCATTTCATATTTGGGTTGTTTAATAGAGGTTAAAGAAGGATGTACGTAGGAACAAAGCAATATATCATCAAAGCCAATGAGAGAAATATCTTCGGGTATTCTCAGGCCAGAAGAAAGAAAGGCCTTCATCGCTCCTATCGCTACTAAATCGGAACTACACATTACTGCGGTGGGCAAAGAATGCTCTTTTATCAATTTTGTTCCCAAAAAAAAGCCAATCTCTACTCGATTCCGCTGTTTTTTCTCTACCAGTATCCAATTTTCTCGAAAATCTAATTTCCAATCCCTGACCCAGCGGAGAAAAGACCGTTGTCTCTCTACCAGAGCCAGGGCATAAGGGGGCTCGCTCAAATAGGCAATTTTACGGTGGCCCAACTCCAACAAATAGGAAATACCTTGTCGAATCCCTTCTTCGTTGTTTACCACAACCGAGGGCCAGGAGTTATTAACCCCATAAACATCTACTAAGGCTACGGGGACCTGGGCCTTGTCCAGTTTGTCTAACAGCCTTTCTTCAATTAAGTTGTAACCCACTACTACCCCATCTACTTGTTTAGAAACCACCAGTTCAACGAAATCTTTCTCTAACTTCCTCTGATAATCGGTAGCATATAGTAGAACGTTATAGCTGTTCTCTTTAGCTGCATCTATAACTCCTTTTGCTAATTCTGCGTAAAAAGGATTGGTAACATCCGGAACAAAAAGACCGATAAGACTGGTTTTTCTCCGCTTAAAGTTACGAGCCGTAACATTAGGATAATAATTAAGTTTTTGAATAGCCCGGATAATTTTATTTCGTGTTTCCAAAGCCACCGGCGCCGTCCCATTCAAGAAATGGGACACGGTAGATTGAGCCACTCCCGCTTCCCGGGCTACTTCTCTCATGGTAACATTTTTCATTTTTTCTTCAACCATTTTACCATCAACTACCAATCCCTTAATCTACAAACTATAGGCCATAAGAAAAAGCTTATCCGTCTTACAAGAAAAACAGAAAACATCCTAACACCTGCGCTAATCTTGTAAATGGCAACTCAAGAATAAAGAATATAACCTGAAAAAAAGCCGGTTTCTTGCTAAAAGTGACACCTCACTTAGTAACTATCCCTTGGTAATCCCCCCTATCTGGTCCTTTAATCCACTTAACAGGTAATAAGTGCCACCTCAGCTAAAGCTGCTATCAATTTTGCAGTCATTCAAAATAGTCGGTTAACGCTAAATACATTTTATGAAAACGTATTTATATTAGAATATATATATCAAGTCTTTTCTATTGTCAATCTCTTTTTAAACTTCTTCGCCAATTTGCTTACTTCTTGACCCAAAAAACATCAAAGAATGGGATTAGGCTATATCCGAGGTATCACTTTGTCTCCTCTGGATTGATTTTGCTGATACAACACTTTATCCAGAAAAGCAAGTGGTGTTCATCTTCATTTTCTTTTTTATTTACCGACTATCTGGGCAAAAGACCTTGAAAACTAACTCTGCTATTTTTTGAATTGAACGTTAAAAAATCTCAATACCCGCTCTTTAGGATGGTATAATTTCCCCATGCTGAATGCTGATGTCGGTAATCCATGAGCAAAAAAGTAAAAAGCCGAGGAAAACGATGGGCGAAAATTGCCCTTATTATAGTTGGAGTTTTAATAGCTGGTTTCTTTTTGATTAAAATCCTTCCTTTTAACTCAGTATTTGCTCCTTTCTTCCATGTTTATTCCAAAGCTTATACCAAACTTATCGAACCACTATTAATCGACGATTCAGGGCGAGTCCTCGTCTTTGCCCCCCATCCAGATGACGAAACCTTAACTTGTGGAGGAGTAATTCAAAAAGCGCTAACTAAGGGAAAAACAGTCAAGGTAGTTTTTGTAACTTCCGGCGATAGTTTCGGAAATGATTACGAAATGATAGGCCCCCCAGAAGATTTACCATTGGGAGTGGCATTGGGATACCTCCGACAAAAAGAAGCTCTGGAGGCAACAGCCATTTTGGGTCTGGAAAAAGGAAATGTGATTTTTTTAGGTTATCCAGATCGAGGAATGGAAAAAATGTGGTGGACGTACCGAAGTGGTGACTATGCTTATCGTTCTCCTTATACTCAAACCGATAGGTCACCTTATTTATCCGGATATACTATTTCTGCACCTTATCTTGGAGAAGAGGTGCTCCGGGATATTCAAGATATCCTGGAAACTTTCCAGCCGCAGATTGTTTATCTACCCCACCCTTCTGACCTTCATGCCGACCACTGGGCAACTTACAATTTTGTGAAAGAATCCATAGAGCGACTGCGGCAAAAGGGTTCCGACTGGATAAATGACGTTGAAATTTACCTTTACTTAGTCCATTTTGGTCGAATGAAATGGCCACCTTTGTGGGGATATGCACCAAGCCTCCGCCTCATTCCCCCTTCTCAGCTTATGTCCATCCGTGATTGGATTGGCTTTGAATTGAATGAAACAGAGGTTGCCAACAAAAAGAAGGCTCTTGACCAATATCAAAGCCAGCAGATGGTCCGGGAATTCTTGTTAGCATTTGTCAAAGCCAATGAATTCTATGCTATTGACAATAACCACTACTTAAGAGAAAACGAAAGTATCTTCATTCCCGATGAAAAAGGGGAATTTACTATTCCGAAAATTATTAACGGAGGAGACATCCAAGAGTTAGAATTAATATTTGAAGAAAATACACTTATCTTGAAGCTACACCATGACTCGGGCGCTCCGCCTCAGGCAAGCTATCGCTTTTATCTCATCGGATACAGTGAGGGCGAAGTAGTTTTCCAGGAAAGCTATTTGCTTTCTAACCGGAAAACAATAACACGCCTCCAGGGAAACTATCTTTCTTATTCCCCGGTAGTTATGAAAAACAATGGATGGGTGGCCCTTACCTTCGATTTCGCACATCTTCCCCTTCCTGAGGCTCTTTTTTTAAGTGTCGAATCTTTCGCTCTTCGATTAGCGCTCGACCGTCTCCCGTGGAGTATGATAATTTTAGAAAAATGATTATAATTACCCGCTCCTTTTCAGGAGAGTGATAATGTAGTCTCGGTGAGGATGATAAGTGACTTCTTCAAATACCTTGTAGAACCGGTGATTTTCTCGATAAAGATCGTGGATAATTTTCCCCGAAGGATAAAAATGACAGAGTAGAAGGTAACCAAAGGGTCGTAAGTGATGGTAAAACTTTTCTTCCAAAGATTGGAGAACCACTTTTTCTCCTAAGTAGTATAAAATCTCCGAGGCAAGAATGAGGTCAAAAGTCCCTTCTATATCTTCTTTCACAATATCAAGCTTTTGAAAACGTACTTTATCACCAAAAACTTTTAATCTTTCTTCTGCTCGAGAAAGGGCCGTAGAGGAAATATCCACCCCCCAGACTCTTTTCCCTCGCTCGAGGAGAAGTTGAGTAAACACTCCCTCAGCGCATCCTATTTCCCATATGGTTTCCACTTCTTCTGGTATTGCCTGGAGAGTTTTGAGATATTTTTCTCGCTCAAAGCAGGAGTGCCTGTAATCCCAGGGATCTTGTTTTTGGCGATAAAGGTCTTCAAAGTGTTTCTCGGTAAAATAGAGGGGGAGAAATTTATTAAAAACCCTCCATCCCCAGTTTTCCGCCTTGGATTTAGTACGAAGCAACCAATCAACTAAACCGAGTTTCATACATTTATCATCATCTTTCTCCTGAAATTTGGGGATGTTGAGCTAACTAAGAAAGGGAACCTTTCTCTTTTTCTTTCTTTTGGAATCCCTCTAAAAGGTTTAATTCTGTCAACTTAACCCAAAAGGTAAACGCCTTTTTCTTTCTCTATCAATTGACACTTTTGAACTTCCGCCCATATACAATTAACAAACCTATCATAGCATTCACTCCTATCCTCAGCACTTCTAAAAATGTTGAGCGTTACGAAAGGAAAGCCATCCTTCTAACCCAAATTGTACCATAGGCTCTATAAATCAGCCTATATCCGGCCTTTCCTTTTGGAGATTTTCATTTTCGGGTAACCCAGATTGCAAGACTGACAAATCAAGATAGACCCCCATACTGCAGGCAGCATGAGCGTCTATCCTAACAAAACAAATTTCCAGGCATTCTTAGCAGGCGGGCCCTCACACCCGAAAATGGCTTACCGCTGCCTGGAGCTCCTGCGCCATCCGGGCCAAGGATTCCACAGCTGAAGTGATTTCCTCGAGCGATGCATTCTGCTCTTCAGTAGAGGCGGAAACCTCTTGCGAAGAAGCAGCGTTTTCTTCGGCTACAGCAACTATAGAGTTTACTCGCTCGGTTACTTTACCAATAGAATAGCTGATTTCTTCTATCGCTTTGGCTACTTCATGAGTAGCAACATTGCTCTCTTCTTGCGCAGAAAGAAGGTCTTTTTGTGCTTGCTCAAGAACTTGAGAAGAAGCAGCAATTTGGTTGATGTTTGCAATAACCCCCTGAATAGTCTTAAGAATTTGGGAAAAACTCTGAGCTACGGTCTCTCCTTTATTGGTTTCTTCTTTCACTTCCTCCTGAGCCCTTTCCATATTTTTTACTGTCAGTTGAGTATCTCTTTGAATTTCCCCAATGAGGCCGGCAATCTGCTGCGCTGCTTGTGCCGAACCCTCGGCTAAATCTCTTACCTCGCCTGCTACTACCGCAAACCCACGACCGGCATCTCCTGCTCGAGCGGCTTCAATCGCCGCATTCAGGGCCAGCAAATTGGTCTGTTCAGTAATTTCTGTAATCACATCCACAATTTTACCGATTTCTTTAGATCGTCCCTCTAAAGCGGCAATACTTTCTGCTACTTCCTGAGTTACTTGGGAAATGGCAGCGAGTCCTTCCATAAGGAGGCGAAGAAGCTCTTGTCCTTTCTGAGATTCCTCTCCAGCTTGAACTCCTGCCTGGGTTGCTTTTTCGATTTCCCCCTGAATACGCTGGAGCGCTGTAGCATTTTCACTTAACCGTTTTCTCATCACTGTGTCGAGGCGTTCCACGTTTTCCTGGGTTTTCTCCCGAATATTTTGGGCCATCTTGTTGATTTCTTCTACGTTTTCGCTCAAATGTTGTAAATCTTCTTCCTGACGAGTTGAACCCTCTGCTACCTGAGTCATGGTTTCAGCAATCTCCTGAGTAGCTTTGGAAACTTCCTCTACGGAAAGAAAAAGCTCCCCGGAAGAAGAAGTTAGATTAGAAGAAACACCAATGACATTTTGCACTATTTCTCGCCATTTATCAGCCATACTTTTTAAAGTTCTGCCCAAAAGGCCCAACTCATCCTTGCGGCTTAGGAGATGAGTTGGAACCTCTACCGAGAGGTTTCCCTCCCCCAGTATCTCAGCTTGTTCTGTAGCTACCTGAACAGGACGGGAAATAGAGCTACCCAAGAGAAAAATAATAATGAGGCTTACAATTAGTACTGCTACAGCGAAGATAACTATCATCTGTGAGGTACCGGCCACCCCACTTGCAACGATATTTTCTGCCTCATCAGTCGGCACGCCGATAAAAAGAATTCCTATCACTTCTCCATTGTTTACAATGGGGTCATAAGCAGTATAATAGTTGGCTCCTAAAATTTTCGCTTCACCTATATACAGATTTTTTGCCATTACCGGCTCGTACGCTGCACTATCAGTGCCCAACATAGTTCCCACTGCTCGATTGCCGTCTGCGGTTTCGATGCTGGTGGTAATTCTTCTGAAGTCATTTCCCTCTCTCACAAACACGGTTGCCACAACACCCAGTTTATCGGTTATCTCATCCACCATAGCGTGTCTCCCTTCAATGGGGGTGCCGTCTTTATCCACCAGAGTGCCGTTCGCCATTTTTATCTCTCCAAAGTACTTTTCAGCGAATAAATGCGCTGAATGTATATCCCCTTCCAGCTTCATCAATAAACTGTGTTCCATCACGTTCTCAGCTACCCCTCTCAAAGAAGGCGTAATGTAGGCAAAAATTAGAAGCACAAAAAGTGCAAGCGGTATCAAGCTTACGATGATGAGTTTAGATCTAATGTTCATTTTTATAAAATACCCTCCCCTTATTATAGAAATTTTCTTTTTTGTCTCCAACGCTTCCAAAAAGCATGATGTAAGCGCTAAATAATCCAGAAAGCGGAAGTTCTGGGTAGCCCCTCGTGCCAGTTGAATACTACCATGGACTGACATATAGCGATAACACAACATTCACTGAACTGCGGCTCCATCTTCCCCGGCCGGCAAAAACCTCTGCTATAAGGTTAGGGGGCCTTACTTTTGTTAGATAAATTTTACTACCAAATTTGCTCCACCCTCGACACTTAAGGGCGCATCAATGTATCTTCCACCTGGGGCTACTGTCAAATTTCATCTCTTGCATCACTTCTGTTAGACGGGGAAGTTTGTGTAGTCTTCTCCATTGCCTCGCAGCACGGAGAAAGAGGCAGAAAAGTTTATGTCATTCAGGCATTATACGGGTCACTTCTATGCATCCAGGCATTCAAAATGAGTTTTATCGCATACCTGCAGCAACATCCAGAATTCCCTGAGTGCCCCCACAGCAGTCCTTTTTCCAGAAATTAATAGTAATCCAAAAGTGGAGGGGGGAGAACAGTCCCCTCCACATCCCATATCCATAAACTATGAGCTAAAACCCAGCTTTTGCCCACTCCACTATTTCTTCTACCGTTCCTTCGTTTAATACAGTACGGAAAGCCTCCCGGCAAATACCATTCCCAATACCCCGTAGCTTAAGCGCATACTTAAGCAGAGGAATATTACCATATTTTAGAATTTGGGATATTTTTACTATATCTAATTGAGTATTTCTTGCCTCTTTGAGCTTGTCCTCTTTAAATTCGCTCCATAGTTTGACAAATAATTCAGGGAAAACATTGGCGTTCCCGCTAACACTCCCCTTGCATCCGGCACTGAGTCCACTTAAAAGCTGCTCATCTGCTCCCTCAATAATCGCTATTTCTTTGTTTCTAAAAGCCAGAAGGTATTCCATAACGGTAGTCAAGCTCCCACTGCTATCTTTTATGCCTACAATATTGGGACAACTTTCTCCAAGTCTCACAAACAAAGAAGGGTCAATTCGGTTTCCACTACGCTGAGGAATGTTGTAAAGGTAGATCGGGAAATCTTGAGGCAAAGAGTTGGCTATTTTAGAGAAATGCTCAAAAAGCTCATCTTCTGAATAAGAATAATAATAAGGAGGTAAAACCCCTATTCCGTCAGCTCCACAAGCGTAAGCATGTTTAGCTAATCCCGCAGCTTCTCCGGTGGTGATACTCCCCACGTGAATATAAACAGTTATTTTCCCATTTATATGTTTTACTACGGTTTCAGCCAATTTTTTCCTTTCCTCTAAGTTGAGAAAAGGGAATTCTCCAGTTGTACCACACACATACACCCCATCTACTTTTGCATCCATTAGAAAATCTAACAGGGCCTTCGTTCCTCCGTAATCGATGGAATAATCTTCATTGAACAGGGTAAGAATTGCCGGATTAATCCCTTCTAAATGTTTCATTTTGATTCCTCACTTTCTAATGTAGTGTCCCCCCATAAGTCAAGACATATTTTACCCCCTAAAAGGAGAGAGGTCGTGCAAAGCACCCTCCTAAGGTATCTTACTTTTGTGGGGCTCATTATGATCTCTTTCGTTTTCTCCTTAGTTTCTGTACTAAAGGTATAAAGCCAGATAGGCTCTGTCGGGCAACGCATGACGCAGGTTGTCCACGTTTTCATAAATCGTAATTATATTCCTGTATCCATTTATAAAACTCATCATCTTGAGCGTCAAAGTAAGTTTGAAGCCTCATTTCAAACCAGGCGATATCTTTGCATACTTCTTTTATTTCGTTTAATTGTTTTTTAAAAATAAAACCTTCTTTTTGAAGAAACGTGAAAAAATCGGAAATGGCTCTAAGAAAAGATTTAATCTCAGAAATTTTTGGGATCATGAACTTTCTAATGTACCAGTTCCCCAAAAATGTCCTAATGGTATCCCCAGAAACTTCTAAAATGCTCATTGCATCATCATAAACAAAGAGGTAGTTCATTAAAAATAGGCAGCCATCTCAGTTCGCTTACCAGCAGTGCTCTCTTTCAGTCCTTTATTTTTCAAATATTCATAGAAATGATCAAAAATTATTTTGGACCTTTCCCATTGTCTTTCCTGCTCTTCCTCTGAATTCTCTTCCTTGATACATTCAAAATGCTCCTTTTTTATCTTTTCCATCTTTACCGCCTCGGAAAGCGTATCATTTTAGTTGAAATTGGAGAGAGTGGCTCCCCGTAGGATAATCCACGTAATAGAAAAAACATTCAAGAAAGAAAGCCACCAATGAAAGCAAACACTAAAAAGAGGAAAAAGTCAATAGGAGATATGAAAGGGCTCTTGCTTTTTGGAGAGTTATAGGAGATCCCTTTTACCCTATGGTTTTTTTAACAGATTTTGCAGAATACTGTAATCCACCTTCTACTGAGCGGTGCCTCTTCTTAAATATCAGAGAGGCCAAGTGCTCAAGATTTTCAGGATTCTATTGCTTTAAAGTTGAGCGCCGGTTGGTGTTTCATAAGTTTCTGCTTCAGGCGGAAGATGAGCAAATTGGCTGGTATACAGGTTATAGTAGAAACCCCTCTGCTCCAGCAACTGCATATGGTTGCCCTGCTCAATGATCCGCCCTTTGTTTATCACCAATATCACATCAGCCTGACGGATAGTGCTGAGTCGATGGGCTATCACAAAACTGGTGCGCCCTTTCATCAGCTTGAACATGGCTTCCTGAATGTGCTGCTCGGTGCGGGTATCTACTGAGCTCGTAGCTTCATCCAGTATCAGTATTGCCGGGTCAGCCAATATAGCCCGGGCAATAGCCAGCAGTTGACGCTGACCCTGGCTTAAATCACCGCCGTCTTCGGAGAGCACAGTATCATATCCCTTAGGCAAGCTCAATATAAATTGTTCCGCATTGGCCATGCGGGCAGCGGCTTTGACTTCTTCATCGGTGGCATCTAACCGACCGTAACGAATATTTTCCTTTACCGATTCGGAAAAAAGATAGGTATCCTGCAACACTATTCCCAAAGATGAGCGGAGACTATTTCTTGTTATTTTCTGAATGTCATATCCATCTATGAATATGCTTCCGCTACTCGGGTCATAGAAACGGGTAAGCAAGTTGATTATGCTGGTTTTCCCCGCTCCGGTGGGGCCAACTAAAGCTATAGTTTGCCCAGGGTAAGCGTGGAAGCTTATATCTTCGAGCACCATTTCATCCGGCTTATAGGCAAATGACACCCTCTGAAATTCTATATCACCTTGAGCGTTGGTCAACTCTATAGCATCCGGAGGGTCTGGGGGTTCAGGTAACTCATCCATTATTGCAAACAGTCTTTCCGCACTGGCTATGGCTGACTGAATTATATTAATCTGATTAGCCAATTCGTTCAAGGGGCGGGTAAATTGTCTGGTATAATTGATGAAGATGGCTATGGTACCGACAGTTATCACCTGTTGCACCGCCAACCAACCCCCAGCCAAGGCTACAATAGCAAATCCTATATTGTTTAATACATTCATTAAGGGCCCCATAATACCGGAATATATTTGAGCTTTGATCCCCACATTTTTGAGCTCTTTGTTGGTAGTCTCAAAACGTTCTATTTCTTTTGCCTCTCGCACAAATGCTTTGACCACTTTTTGTCCCGATATATTTTCTTCCGCAAAACCATTCAATATGCCTAAAACTTTTTGTTGTTCTGAAAAATATCGCCGGGTACGTTTGCTTACTGCATTTGTGGTGACCAGCATTATAGGCACGGTTATCATACTAATTGCTGTAAGGAGAGGGCTTAGCCACAACATCATTGCTATGGTTCCCAGCAAGATAACAACGCTGGAAAATACCTGGGTTAAACTGGAACTCAGGGCGTTGTTTATAAGGTCTATATCATTTGTCAGTCTACTCATGGTATCTCCCCGAGACCGGGAATCAAAGAAACTTATAGGTAGTGTCTCGAGTTTGTCAAAGGCATCCTTTCTCAGGTTACGGATAGTTACTTGCGCTACGTTGACCATGGTCCGGCTCTGTAACCATGTAGACAAGGATAAAAGAGCGTATATAGTTGCCATAGCCAATAAAAGACGAAACAACCCACTAAAATCTCGGGGGATTATATAATCATCTATGGCTTTCCCTATGAGATAAGGTCCCAACAAAGTTAATACCGCTGTTACAGTTACAAGTAAAAACACCAGCAGAAGCCTGCTTTTGTGCTCTGATAGGTACCACCATAGTCTTTTTAAAGTGCTTTTTGCATCCTTAGGCTTTAAGACAGGAGCAGCATCGTGATGTCCTTTTCCCGGGCTATGCATCTATCGTAACTCCTTCTCCAAACTGTGAACTATATATTTCCTGGTATAGGGGGCTGCTTTTTAGTAGCTCCTCGTGGTTACCTTCTGCCTCTATTCGGCCTTCATTTAATACCAGTATTTTATCGGCATCCATTACCGAGCTTATGCGTTGAGCTATTATAAAAATGGTCGAACCTTCCATAAATTGTTTCAGCCCTTTCTGTATCCACTGCTCGGTAACCACATCTACCGCGCTGGTGCTATCATCGAGGATAAGAATAGGTGGTTTTTTAATTATGGCTCGAGCGATGGCTATTCTCTGCTTCTGCCCCCCGGACAGGTTAACCCCTCGCTGACCCAATTGGGTGTCATAGCCCTCGGGAAAACCCATTATAAATTCATGTGCCTGGGCTATTTTGGCCGCCTCTATTATCTCTTCCTCCGTGGCGCCTTCTTTTCCCCAGCGAATGTTATCCTTTATAGTGCCCGAAAATAATATGGTATCTTGCGGTACGATGCCAATGCCAGACCTTAAAGTAGCTAAGTCTATCGAGCGCACGTCTCTTTTATCTACCATCACTCGCCCATCGGTAACATCATAAAAACGGGGTATGAGGTTGACCAAGGTAGATTTACCCGAACCGGTGGCGCCAAGGATGGCGATGGTCTCGCCTGATGAAGCATGAAAATTTATTCCTTTGAGCACCAGCTGGTTTTTATCTCCACCATAGCCAAAGGATACATTTTCAAAGGCCACTTCTCCCGAAGATAAAGGCGTAAAATCTGGCTTATCAACGCTTTTTATATCAATCTCAGTATCTAACACTTCGTTTACTCGTTTTACCGAAGCCGAGGCACGGGAAATAAATAACAATATGCCACCAATCATCATCAGCGAGAACAGTATTTGGGTTATATAATTCACGAAGGCGATTATCTTACCCACTTCCATACTGCCCCGGTTAATATCCCATCCACCAAACCACAAGACGGCCACAATGCTAAGGTTCATAATAAGCATTACCGTTGGCATCATGGTTATAATCAGGCTGAAAGCCCGCAAAGTGGTATGCATAAGTTCATCATTAACAGTGGCGAACCGCTTTTTTTCGTGCTTGGCCCTAACAAAGGCTTTAACCACTCGGATGCCATAAAGATTTTCTCTGATAACAGCGTTAACCCTATCCAACTTCTGCTGCATTAAAACAAAGAGAGGCATACTTCTTTTCATTGTATAATAGAGAACCACCATCAATAGGGGTATAGATACTGCAAGTATAAGCGTTAGTCTGGCATTTAACGATATAGCCATTATTATGCCACCGATAAATAGAAGAGGCGCCCGCACCATAATTCTTAATGACATCAGAACCAACATTTGCAATTGCGTTATATCGTTGGTAAGGCGGTTCACAAGCGATGAGGTCTGGAATCTATCTATATTGAAGGGAGAAAAGGATTGAATTTTGCGAAACACGTCAGAGCGCAAACTGGCTCCAAAATTCTGACTGGCTATGCTGGAAGCTATCGAACAACCCATACCACCAGTCATTCCTATCAAGGCTATGCCCAGCATAAGCATACCGGTGCTCAATATGTAAGGCAAATTACCCTTAGCCACCCCATTATCCACTATGCTGGCCAATAAGGTTGGCTGAGCCAAATCGCATATTACTTCTATAAGCATCAGAATCGGAGCTAACAGCGTTGGCTTCCAATAAGGTTTCAAATATGATAATAATTTTTCCATTTATCTTTCCGATAATAATTGTTCAGCGTTTAACTGCTGCACATATTCTCCCGTTACCTTATTATTGAAGACCGGGTAAATAAGTTCCTTCATGGATAGACCCTCATGCCGCATGATACACCGGATAACAATAAAAATCTAATCCTCTCCCTCAGAGAGAGGAGAAAACCGCCTTGGATACCTGATTACTAATAGAATTTATTTCTTCTCAACGGCGCCCAAATTGTCCCCCCACTTTTCCGCTGAGCACCCTTGCGATTGGGCAAACGCTCTTTCTTTATTTCTCGAATATCGGATTTATCAACACGGCATTCAGAACACCAAACACACCGTTTTTCGCAAATACAACTTACCAGTAGGCGGAGATTGCTGCGATAGAACCCGTTTAATCGAAAAAAAATCAAAAGCCAGAAGGGAAACTTACAATTACACTTATTTCATCAAACATCAATTTTGCTAACAATTACTACACCACAGGGCGATAAGTCCTTTATTATATCAGGGTATTCGGATGAGCGACCGGGTTCTTACTAATTATTCCTCAATATGATCAAGTCTTGGTCGAGGCCATGCCGCAACACATCGAGCCGCTCGGAAACCGCGACCAGTTGATCCGCAGAAACAGGGCTGATACGAAACGGAAATAGACTCGTAGAATCAAGAATTGCTCTCAGCGCCACCGAACCATCAGGATGAGCACGCAAGAAGGCTTCGGTCAACCAGGAGATGAGCTCCACCTGAGTTATAGCAAGTGAGAGTCCGGAAGTATAGATACCTTTCTTTGGCGTTTCTTTCAGGACCTTCCAATCGACGAAGCTCCTTAACACTCGTTGTGTTGCTCTGGATACCGTTTCGCGTTCCCCATATTGCTCCTGCATCCGACGCTGCACCTGACTGGCTGTGACCGTTCCCTGAAGTTTAAGCAGGCGCCCCACATAAGCTGCTACAGCCTCCCAAAACGGATAAACCGCACAGGTCTGTCCCCAGTGGAGCGCAATGCGGTCTTTACGAGGCAGTTGTGAAAGAAGTTTTAGGCCTTTGCATTGAAGGGAACAAAGCTCAGGCGGAGGGCGGAGCCAGATCTTCATCAGAATAGTAATCGTCTTGTCCAGTGAACCACGTACTTTTCTGTCATTAGAACGAAAAGCCCCCTGAAGGTATTCTTGAAGGGCTATTTTTACAGCAGGCGCTTCATTCCCCGCTAAGGAGAGATATGCCGTGTGTTCCAACCATTTAAGACGGATAATACGGTCAATTCCGATCTGATTGTATCGCCGACTGGATTGCAAATTCATCGCTCACTCCTACTTATCTGAACAAAAGGAACGAGCAGCTCCTCAACACTAATACCTCCATGACTAACAATGGTTTCTCCCTTTGGCACAAAAGCAGTTCTGCCCGGAGCAATGAGGACAAGATAATTTTCTGGAAGACCAATCGACGGCCATTCCAGAGATTCCGGGAAAGTTTTCTTGACTTGAGCCCTAAGTCTGGAATTGGAGTAGATACGCACGCGTTCGCCGCGTAGATCTGCGACCGACCCCTCAAGAGGGCGGCCTATACCTTTCGCTTCGATATTACCATGGTCTGAAGTAAGGAAAATTTGGAAACCTTTTGCGTGGAGAAGGCTAAGCAGAGCCCGCATAAATCCCTGTTTGCCCCATTGCCAAACCTGATTATGCATACCCGCTGCCCCCAGTTCCATGCCATGCATGATTCGGTCGACCTTGTCGATGACCAGTCCAATGACACGCAGCCTGGGCCGGCTAAACAGCTCAGAAATTTGGTTCAGATCACCGTCACTCAGCCCTTTGGCGTACTGGCTATCTCGCGCTGCCAGGTTCGCTGTAGGTCAGTGCAAATACCGTATCGGCCAGCCAGCGCTTGAACGATTCATTGTCGCTGAACTGCTTGAAGAGCTCTGTGTCATCCTGGAGCAGCGCGGTCATCACCCGAACAAGGGCCTTGTCGTGCTCGATGCGGGCGTTTTGCTTGTCCGAGTTCTTGATGGCGTTCTGATAGGCAGCATCCGCGGCGACACGGGCCGGGATCTCCTCTGTAACAAGCTTGCGCACCCGATCGGCGTCGGTCCAGGGAATGTTGCCGAACTGATCGTTAAAAGCCTTGACGATGTTCGAGAGACGGTCCAGTTCCGGTTCGGGTTTGTGTCCGCCGCCCGCCGCGGGCACCGGTTCGATTTCGGCATCGGCATCGGAAAGCGCAATACTCATGTTCGCCTGCTTTTCGACCCGGTAGCTATCCATGTCGATCGCCTCGAGGATGCCCTTTGAGAGGTCTTCCTCTTTGGGCGCCGGCAGCTTGGGCACCAGGAACTGGAGGAAGATCGAGAGCTTCTCCCATTCGGTGTTGGTATAAGGTAGGATCGAAGACAGAAAGTTGTAGGTGCGCAGAAACGCCTTGGCATTGCCCTTGAAGTCGACCTGACCATCCTCGTCGAGATGCTCCATGTAGGTGGTGACGCAGGCGTCAAGGATCGGGTCGAGCTGGTCACGGTCGGCCCCGCTCAGGTAGAGCCGCACCAGTTCATCAACTTGCTCAGGCGCATACACCTGGTAGCCGTCAAGGTCGGCCTTAAGGTCATGCAGCTTGTTCGGGTCGGTTTCGTCAGCGAGAATGGTCGTCTGGTAGTAGGGCTCGAAGGCCTTTCGGATCGTCTCCGGGTCGTTGACGAAATCGAGGACGAAGGTGTCGTGCTTCTGGGGATGGGCGCGGTTGAGGCGCGAAAGTGTCTGCACCGCCTTGACCCCAGAGAGCACCTTGTCCACGTACATGGTGTGCAGGAGCGGCTCGTCATAGCCGGTCTGGAACTTATCGGCGCAGATCAAAAACCGATACGGCTCCTCTCGGATCATGTCGGCGATCTGGCTCGAGGGAAAGCCGTTAAGGCTGGCCTCCGTGACCCGTTGACCGCCATACTCGTGTTCACCCGAGAAGGCTACAATGGCACGGTAAGGGCTCTTGCGTTCGACCAGGTATGCCTTAAAGGCATGGAAGTACTGGATGGCCCGCTCGATGCTGCCAGTCACCACCATCGCCCGCGCCTGGCCGCCGATCTTGCCCTTGGCGATCACCTGCTCATGAAAGTGGTCCACCATGATCTCGGCCTTGAGCCGGATGGCGTACTCGTGCCCCTCGACGAAGCGGCGCAGCTTCTTCTGTGCCTTTTTGACGTCGAATTCGGGGTCGTCCTCGATGGTCTTGATGAGCTTATAGTAGCTCTTGACCGGTGTATAGTGGGCCAGCACATCCAGGATGAACCCTTCCTGAATGGCCTGTTTCATGGTGTA
>JASGLU010000049.1 GCA_030156825.1 Candidatus Atribacteria bacterium
CCCTTTGGCCCGTTCAATTTTTTTCCGGGTTTCCAGTTCTTGTTTGACCGATTCGCTTTCTAAAAGAAGTTGATAATTATCAATCACCACCGCTGCTTGGTTGGCAATTGTAGTAAGCATTCGAATTTCTTCTTCTGAAAAATCTCGGGGTTCAGAAGTGTACAGGTTAAGCACCCCAACTATCTTGCCTCTTACTATTAAAGGTAGACCCCCCATGCTGCATAGTATATCCAAAATGCGTCTTGCCGGCTCGAAGAAGGAACTTTTCCAGTTAATCATATGGTATAATTATATAAAAATAGATGGGGAGGGCTAACTATGAATGGAAAGAAATTGGGCCTTAGTTTTTTGGTGGTCGTTCTTTTAGTGGGGTTAGTTAGCGGAGTTGCTCTGGCTCAGGTGGGCGGAGTTTTCATGCGCTTTAGCTTGCCACAATCGGTTTATAACTCTATTCCTCGTTCTTCTCAAATCGAGCTTTCAGTCGACCGAGGTGAAGGTGCTACTTACTATGTAGGTGATACTATTACTGTTAGATATCGACCTCGCCGAGCAGGATTTGTTAACTTGGTAAATTATCTTCCCGGCGGGCAGGTGCAAATTTTGCTTCGCGACCAGCCGGTAAAAGAAGGGGTAACCGAAACTTATCGAGGAGTGGTAAGTGGTCCCCCGGGGACTGAACGCCTGGTAATTCTTTTTACCCCTACCCCGGTGAGTGATTCTGATTTGCGTAGCGTTGTGCGGGAACCTCACCAGGTAAGCCGGATTTTAAGCCGGAGTGAAATGAACCGGACCTACTTTAATGTGATGGAACGAGTTTCGGAAGTGTTGCTTGAGATACAACCGGCTTCGTTCACAGTAGAGCCAGGTGCCTCTTTTATCATTAGTGCTGTGTTGGAAGATACGTCTGGTAGACCATTGGTTGCCCGCCGGATAAACTGGAATGTAAGCGCTGGTTCCCTCAGCAGTTATTCTACCCTGACCAATAATTCTGGAGTGAGCAAGGTTACATTTTATGCCCCTGATAACCCGATGACGGTTACTATTCGAGCGGAATTTTCAGGGGAAGGAGGCCTTAGTTCGGCTCAGGCTCGGGCCACGGCCTCGGTGGAGAGCCAAATGCGCTCTACCACTTTGACAATTTCTCCCTCTTCTTTTTCAGCAGAGGCTGGAGAAAGGGTAAGGTTGGAAGCGTATTTGGAAGACCAAAACGGCCAGCCAGTTTACGGTCGCACCATTTACTGGAGCTCAAATCGAGGTAGTTTTAGCCAAAATTCGGTGGTGACCGATTCCCGGGGGCGAGTGGTAGTTTACTATAATGCGCCCGATGTTACGAGCTCCACTTCAGTGGAGATTAGGGCCGATTTTCGAGGGTCGGTGGGATTACATCCTACCTCGCAGGTGGTTTATGGAACGGTGGAGCCAGCGGTGGTCGTTGCTCCCTTGAGTGATAGCCTGTTTTACCTTGATTTTTCCAGCGGTACCCCCCAGCATAATTTTTATCGAGTCCAGTATAGGGGAGGGTTAGTTTTTGATTTTTCTCTGAGCCCAGCTTATCTGTTAGAGCTGGAAGGAGGAGACCAAATTGAGCTTCAATTTAATCTGGATACGGTACCAGAGGAAGGTGTCCTCTTACTGTGGGCTCAGGGGGAAAGTCGGGATGAACTTGAAGTATATTTAAATGGGAGACAGCTAAAGTCGATTAAACCGAGTTCCCATGTACTTGGACCTGGTGATTATCAGGAAATAGATTTTAGGAGCAACGTTCTAAACAAAGGGACTAACCGGCTTCAAATAACAGCCAATGTGGGAAGAGGTAGAGTTGTCCGAGTTCAAAGAGTAGTGTTAGTATTTTAATTTTATCGTATCGATTCCCAGAGATTAGCTGGAGGTTAAAAATTAATCGATGAGTAGGTATAAGTATGACTTTTATTCGGGGTCGAGTTTTTCTTCCTAAGGATGTTCCTTTTGTTCAACCCGATTCTTGGGGGTATGTTTCTCAAACCCTGGCTGAAGAGGAAGAAATTAGAATTCCCCTTGCCGATGCTCTGGTCCGTGCTCGCTTAAAAGAAAGCGGGGCGTTAATAACCAAAACCCGGAGCAACGAGGAAGGGGAATTCTTTCTTCGGCTTCCCCCTCGGGAGAAATTCGTGTTGGAAGTGGTTAAAGAGAAAAAAATCTTGGTTGCCGGGTTGATTTCGGTGGAAAAGGAAAGAGAAATTGATGTGGGAACCCTGGACAGCTCCAGCACTGCCTGGCTTCTGGCAGAGTGGGAACACCTGGCCCAAGGAGGCGCTGGTTTGGCTCCGTTACCTTTTCGGTTGAGAAGGTGGGCACAGACGGTAGAAGATTTATGGAGAAATAACTGTGGCCTTTTAGACGATAAGAAAATTAGTTCCCTTTGGTATCAAAAAAACACTTCAAATTTAGATCCTTTCTGCTTGTTTAAGCATTTTGATTTTGAGTGGGACAAAAAAGAAAGAGTTTTGAAAGTATCGTGGTCCTCAGAGGAAAAAGTGGTTATTCGTCTTTTTTACCGTTCATTTAGGTCTGTTTATTACCGAAAAAAAGAAATGGTAGGAACCAGAGGGGAGTTCTTGCTTGAAAATCTGAGAGAGTTTGAAGGCTATCTTTTTTATCTTGAGGCTCACAATCAAAAGGGGCGCCTGGCTCGAACCCCGACTTTTGCTTTTAGGGTACCAATTATTGGGGAAAGCCAGGAGATAGAGCTAATTGGAAACCAGGAGGGTCCAGCTATTATTGAGCGCCGCCAGGTTTCGGGAAAAAGAATAATATCTTTTGGCCAGGATAGCTTGGAATTGGATTTAAACCACGTTTTCGAACGAAAATTTGAAGCAGAGCTTAACTTTGAATTCTCCCGGAAGTTTAGAATCCCTCGTTATTTTATTCGGGAAGGATTCAGTGATTTAGAATTAAGCTTTTACTTTCCTCACGAATTTTCTTCTCTGTGGGGTAGAAAGGGAAAGGTGGATTTATTTGGACTTTCAGAAGAAGAAATCCTTTGTCTTTGGCAAAAAATCCCGGTGGAAATTCCTCCTCACTATCTGTTGGAAATAGGGGTGAGTTTGCCTTTTGCTGAGTTAGTGAGTTACCGAAGTAACAGTTATTATCGATTATTTTCCAGTTCTGATCTTCAGCAAGGGGTTTTAGTGCTTTTGCTTCGAGACCTGGATTCTCTGGATTTACCTTCGGTTGCCTTTTATCGGGGAAACCTTACTTTACAAGGAGAAGGTTTGTTTGAAGGCTATTGTCTGGAGATAGATTTTGAAGGTAAATTTGAAGAAGATGTGAATAATAAAACGGCTCCTTCCTCCTTTTCCTATCAAGAAACGAAGGGTCGGGTATACCTTCAAGCAGAGTTACAAATTAGAAAAGCGACTGTTCAGACTTTTGAGGGTAAGGGCATAAATCCTTAACCGGACACTGTCCACAGCGAGGTTTTTTGGCCTGACAGATGAATCTTCCCAGAAAACCCAGAAGATGGGAGGCTCTTATCCATTTTTCCCGAGGAAAACAAGCAGCAACTTCTTGCTCGATTTTATCGGGGTTGGTGGACTGGCTGAGACCTAATCGATTGGCTACCCGGGCTAAGTGAGTGTCCACCGGAATAGCTGGTAGGCAGAAGGCGTTGGCTAAAACCACGTTGGCGGTTTTTCTACCTACTCCGGGTAGGGCGACTAAATCGTTTAGATCAGAGGGTACTTTTCCTGCAAACCGGTCAACCAAGACCTGACTGATTTGCTTAATAAAGCGGGCTTTTTGCCGAAAATAATTGATGGGTTTTACTACTTCTTCTATGGTGGTAAGCTCAGCTTGAGAGAGCGCTTCCGGGGTGGGAAATTTGGAAAAAAGGGTTTTGGTCACCCGGTTTACCCGTTCATCCGGGGCCTGAGCAGCCAGTACAGTGGCAACTAAAAGCTCAAACGGGTTTTTAAACTCTAAAAGAATTCGGGCATCGGGGAATTTTTCCTCCAGCCGGTTCAGAATTTCGATTGCTCGTTTTGATTCCATTTTCCTTCTCCTTGGTTATAGAATAGATCACTATTGTTTCTCTAAGATTATATTGAATTCTGTTTTCATTGTCATCTGGTGCTGCGAAGTAGCATGGGGGTCTATCTTGTAAACGGCAGTAATGGGGGCGCTGCCCCCCTTAAACCCCCCGAAAAAAAGCAAAGACTAAAGAAATGAAAAACTGAAAGGATAGACCATCATTGTTTCTCTAAGATTATATTGAATTCTGTTTTCATTGTCATCTGGTGCTGCGAAGTAGCATGGGGGTCTATCCTTTTAATGATATAATAAATTATAAGGGTTTGACCAGAACTGGAGGGTAGAAATGTGAAGAAAAATGTAATTTTAATCATAGGCTCTATTTTTTTGGTTTTGCTCTTATCTTGGACAGTGGCTGCCCAGGAAGAGCCAGAAGTTAACTCAGCAGACGAGGAGCTGGCAAATGGTGATAATAAAGAGGTGGTACTGGAACAGGCAGATAGTATCAGGTACGATGCCCAAAATGAAGTTTTTATAGCCCAAGGGGGAGTAGTGGCGATAGAGGGAAAAAGCCGGATCGAGTGCGAAAAGTTGGAGTTCAATCTGAAGGAGAACACCGGTGTGTTTCAAGAAAAAGTAGTGGTAAGGAGGGATAAAACAGAGATTAACTCGCAAATCATGCGGGGGGACTTTGACCAGGACCTTTATTTTTTTGAGGGAGAGGTTATTTTGAGAAAGGAACGAGAGGAAGAAGATGGAACTTCTACCATCGTTTGGTCGGCTCCCAGTTTGACTTTTGAGGCAGATACTGAGAGGGCCTGGAGTGAGGGGGGAGTGGAGATTGTTTGGAAGGATACTTCTATTCAGGCGCAAAAGGCTTTTTACTATCCGGAAGATGAAGAAAGTGGTGAACCGGAAAAAATAGTGCTGGCAGGGGAAACTTTAATTTCTGAGGCGGATCGCGAGATAGAAGCAGAAGGAGCGACTTATTACCTGGATTCCGAGGTATTAGAGGCAGAAAAGGTAATCCGGGCCACTTTTCAGATAGAAAAAAAGTAGGGGTTTTATGAGACGGCAGTTATTGGCAGGGATAATAGTTTTACTTTTGTTAGGCTGGGTAGGACCAAGGGCAGAAGGTGAGCAGGAAAAATCTCCTTTGGAATTAACTGGTGAGCGATTGCTTTATCATGCAACTACCGAGGAAGTGGTAGCAGAAAAAGGAAAAGTAGAGTATGAAGATGTTTTGGTAGAGGCGGATTTAATAAAAATTTTTTTAAATACTTCTATTCTGGAAGCCGAGGGTAACGTTCACTTCGAGCGGGAGGAAGAGGGATATACTGCCGATTGGTTGCGTTATAATTGGGAGGAAGAACAATGGCAGTTTCGCAGCCTGCGGTCTGACCTCACCGGACCATCTATTGTAGGGAAGATTTTCTTTAAAGGAGCAAGAGGTGAGGGGGAGGAAGAAATGACGGAAGTTGAGGAGGCTTTTTTAACCAGTTGTGATTTAGAAGATCCTCACTACCATGTTGAAGCGGAAAAAATTGTAATTTATCCGGGTGAGAAAATCATTCTTCACGGTCTCTCTTATCATGATTTTGGAGTAAAACTTTTTAGCATTCCCTACTATGTGGTTTTTTTAAACCGAAAAGAACAGCTTCCCTTTATTCCAGTGTTTGGTCACTCTTCTTCAGCTGGCTACTATCTAAATCTTTTCTATAACTATTATATAGACGATTCTTCCTATGGCACTGTATACTTAGATTGGTGGCAAAAGCAAGGCTGGGGTTTGGGAATTCGCCATTATCTTGATCAAGAAGACCAGACCGGAGAAGTTTACCTCTATTATAGAGATACGGGGACAGGTTCTCCCAGCCTGAAGGGTAGCCTGGAATACTATAGAGAGTGGGATGATTCCACCAGTTTGGATTTTAATCTTGATTATTCGGATAAGATGGGGGAGAAAGATGAGACATACTCTGGCTGGCTTTCCCTTTATCGAGAAGAAGAAAAATGGTGGAGTCGCTTGAATTTGGATTACGACTTTGATGCTGGGGATAGAGAAGACCAGCTGACTGCCAACTTAAGGTATCATTACGATTTTGGAGATTCCCTGGTGGGAGATTTAACCCTCCGTTATTATCAACTTTCTGACTGGGGTAATTTTTTTGATCAGGACCTGACCTACCTTTTTTCTTTGAAGAAGAGCAGCTCTGATTATACTTATTACCTTCGCTACGAAGGGCATGAGGACTTAGAAGGAGATGAGTATACCGCCGACCGCCCGCGGGAAGTGTTGATGATACCAGAGATCGAAGTTCGAGGGCCAACCGAGCAGATTGGGGATTCGGATTTTTCCTATCAAACCAATTTATTGTTAGGCCGGTACCGGGAGGAAGAAACCGGAGTGGAGGAAAGTCGGCTTCGCTTTACAATAGATACTAAAGGGGAGTATTCAATATCGGATCAGCTGAGTTTAGAACCCCGCCTATCATTTCAACAGGATTTCTATGGTAATGGATTTGCCCGCTATGTTTGGAGCGGCAGTTTAAGGCTGGAAGAGGAGTTTTCCGATAGTTTTTCCCTTGCCGCTTCTTATCAACGGGCCGGGTACGATGGAGCTACTCCCTTCCGGTTTGACTATACTACCCGGAAAACCGACTATCTGGGGCTTAGCTTGAACTTTGAGGAAAGCCCGTGGGAAGTGAGTTTGAGTGGTAACTACGACTTTGAACGGGATAGGGCAGGGGAAGCTGTGTTAAGAGTGGATTACCAGCCCGATGACGACAACCAGGTTTCTCTGCGAGGAGGGTATAATTTTTCCCAAAAAAAGTGGTCGGGATTAGTGTTTGAAATTTCCTGGGAGCTTTCCCCAGAGTGGAAGATAGACTTAGACGGAAGGTACGATTTAGAAGGGGGAGAGTTGGATGATTTAATAGTTGGGCTCACCCGAGACCTCCATTGTCGGGAAGTAAGTCTTTTTTACAACCAATCTCGGGAAACTTTCTGGTTGGAATACGGAATTAAAGCGTTCCCTTCGGAAAAATTTACCTTAGGAGGAGACTGATAAATGACGAAAAATTACTCTCTTTGGTCAATGTTAGTTTTAGTAGCTTTGATTTTAGCCGGTTGTGCTTGGGGAGAACAGCCCGATTGGGATAGCGAAGGGGATACCTTGGTTCTCTCCTCTTTCTGGGAGGGAGAGATTAGCTCCAATTTTGTTTACTATTTTGCTTTTGATCCAGATGGAGACCCCTTGACCGGACCAAGCACCGATCCGGCAGACTGGGAGGAAAGTCAGAAATACTATGTAGTAAAATGGGAACGGTCAAATTTTTACCTGCAAAAACCGGGAGAAAGAGAGACTTTTTTCTATGACGGCCGGGTAGAAGGGAATGAAATCAGGATAGAGCTCTCTTTGGAGGAAATGGGTAATCCCGGAGTGGTGGATATCATGGTAGTGTCTACCGATTTGGGAGGTAACCTGAAGGATTATTTGGAGAGGTATTTCTCGGTTTATACTGATCGGCCTTATACTTCCCGAGAGGATTCCCTATCAGATGAGGAAGAGCCGTCGGCCAATTTGAGTCGGGTAGAAGTGGAAATTCGCTAATTTGGGTTATGCTAAAATATGATCCTTAAGGAGTGATTAGGTGCAAAACTGGCGAACAGGCTACTGGTTTTTAGCTCTGGTTTTGGTCATTTTTCTGGTTGGAGGGTGTGGCGCGGATTTTTTAGTTCCTCCGCGGGAAAATGGGGTGAGCGACTGGACGGTGATGGTCTTTTTAAACGGAGACAACGATTTAAATCAGGCGGCCAGGCGTGACCTCAACTCCATGGAACAAGTGGGCTCTACCGATCGGGTTAACATAGTGGTCCAATTTGACTCTTACTTTGGAGGAGCTAACCGTTATCTGGTAAAAAGAGACTATGACCCGTATCGGGTGACCTCACCCATTCTGGAAAGTTTAGGTGAAGTAAACATGGGAGATCCGCAGGTTCTTTCTGATTTTATCCGGTTTTGTGCCCGAGAATTTCCGGCTGAAAAGTATATGCTGGTTATCTGGAATCATGGTTCTGGGTTCAAAGGTGCTACCCGGGATATCTCCTTTGATGATACTGCAGGAGATGCCTTAACTATTCCGCAAGTAGCAGAAGCACTATCTTCAGGTTATCGATATCTGGGTAAAAAAATTGACCTTTTGGGGATGGATGCTTGTTTAATGGCTATGGTAGAAGTAGCTTACGAAATAAAGGATTATGCTCGGGTTTTTGTTTCCTCCCAGGAGTTAGAACCAGAAGAAGGCTGGAATTACCAAGCCTTGCTAAAATCGTTGGTGCAAAACCCATCCTTAGGGGAACGAAAGCTGGCCCGGATAATAGTGGATAGTTACATTGCTTTTTATCCGTACGGTTCGGTTACCCAGTCGGCGGTGGATTTGGGAAAAGTTGATGCTTTGGTACAAGCAGTGGATCGTTTAAGTCAGAGTATCCTGTCCGATCCCCTTACTTCTCCTGCCCATTACCTTAAGCTGGGAGACTCTGCCCAGTATTTCTCGGGAGATTGGGATTATGTGGATTTAGGTCACCTGGCCTACTTACTTTCTTATGAGCCGGGTGTAAGAAGTGCTCAAACCAAAGCGGCCGCTCAGGAAGTCCAAGAAGCGCTACAGGAAGTGGTATTTCATTATAAAAATCAGGGAACAAAAGTCGAAGCGGCTCAAGGGTTGAGTATTTACTTTCCCTGGTATCCTTATAATCCTAAATATGAATCCCTCCGTTTTGCCCGGGATACTCAGTGGGATGAGATGCTTCGCTATTTAGCTAGATGGCGATAGGAATTAGAATCAAAAATTTAAGAGGTGTAAAAAAAGTATGAATCGTTATCAAATTCAGCTCTTGCGAGCTTTGAAAACCGGACCAAAAAGTTTTTGGAAATTGCTCGATGCCCAAGATGATCATATCCGGAGTTTCGTCTCCCGGCTTAGAGCTTTAATAGAAGAAGAAATAGTAACTTATCGAGGGGGAGTTTTTTTACTGACCGATAAAGGCCGGGAATTTGCCGCCGGAATCAGCACTTTTAAGGAAACTACCTGCTCCAGTTGTCGCGGAGGCTATCTATCGGATTTTTCCCCTGAGGCCAGAGAAAAGTACAGTCGTTTGATTGAAGGAAGGCCGCTTCCTAACCCGAATTTTGACCAGGGTTTTATGTCGGTTGAGGATGTATTTGCTCGAGTGGCTTTTATGTACCAGCGAGGAGATTTGGAATGGCAAAAAATTCTTATTTTGGGAGATGATGACCTTTTTAGCCTGGCTTTAGCTGCTACCGGTCTTCCTGAAGAAATCACAGTGCTCGAGGTGGACAGGCGGTTAGTCCAATTTATCGAAAACCAGGCTCAGGCAGAAGATTTACCGATTCGGGTTCTTGAATACAATGCCTGTTCGATTTACCCTCTGGAAGAGCATTTTTTTGATGTCTTTATTACCGACCCGGTGGAAAGTGAGAAGGGATTAAAGGTGACCCTTTCTCGCGGAGCTCAAGGTTTGAGGACTGATGGGGCTTTGTATTTTGGGCTCACCACCATTGAATCGTCCTGGAAAAAATGGTATAAAATAGAAAAAATGTTGCTCGAGATGAATTTGGTAGTAACCGATATTTTACGTCGTTTTAGCGCTTACCCGGACCTTGACAATCAGTTTGATGAAACTTACTATAACCAGATGTTGATACGGCGGCTTTTGCCGGGGATTGAGGTTCCTCTTCCGGCTGACACCGATTGGTTTCGATCCAGTTTGGTTCGTTGTGAAGCGGTAGCTACTCCTTCTCCTTTGGTGGTCGAAGCGGTAGAATTTGATTCTGATTTTTACTTAGACCAGGAAACTCTGGCCACCCCGCTGGTGGAGAAGGACAAAAATTTTTTTGAAAATTTTTTAAAATAGATGTAGTCAAATCGCAAATTATAGCGTATAGTATATATGAGGTTTTTAGGATAAGGTTATCCTACCTCGCATCTTCCTGGTAAAGAAAGGAGGTGACAGGTTACTTGGTAGACCGGGAAGAGGGAGGTAAGCGATACCAGTCGGAAATCTTACGAGAAAGAGGTAAAAAAGAGGAAACAGGGATACTCTTTCGACCTCTTTAGGTGGGATGGACGGCTGAGAATTTCCAAAACTACCAAGGAGGTTTTAAACCATGAAGAAACTCGTTTTAGCATTAGTTTTAGTATTAGCTTTTGCTCTCCCAGCATTAGCTAATCCTTTTGTTGACGTTCCACTGAACCACTGGGCATATGATGCCGTCCAGAGCTTGGCCGCTAAGGGAGTGGTAATTGGTTATCCCGATGGGACTTTTGGTGGTAACCGGGCTCTGACTCGGTATGAGTTTGCCCAGGCGATTGCTCGGACCTTGGGTTACATGGAGCAGTATGTGGACGAAGCTGGATTGGCTTCTCAAGAAGATATTGCTATGTTAGAGAAGCTGGTGCAGGAGTTTGCTGATGAGCTGAAAATGCTGGGTATTACAGTAGACGATCTAAAAGCTGCTTTAGGAGAGAATACCCAGGCAATCAGAGCACTGGAAGCACGAGTGGATGAACTGGAAAAATACGCCGAGCCAGTTTTAGTTACCGGAGAATTCGATGTAACTTACGAAGCCTACTCACCGGCTGACATAGCAGCAGGGAAAGACGTTGCTACCTGGAAGGATGAAACCACTTTGAACATAGCTGCTACTATCAATGATTACACTATTGCTGGTTTGGAGTTAACTGTCGATGATACTTTCACTACCCCGGTTGTTTCTGCCGATAACTTCTATATTGAATACCAGAAAGATGAGTGGTATATCAAAGTAGGAGACATTGGTTTGGACAAAGTAGCTTCCGGTTTGGTACTGGGTGATTATCAACCAGATGATCCAGATGATGATGATGACTATGCTTTAGACTATGAAGGATTCTATGCTGTATATACTCCAGAGGATGAAGATTTCATTTTGAAGATGTACGGTGGCTCGGTCAACGAAGTGTTTGCTGTCAGATCAGAATGGGAAGAGATAGGTTTAATGCTTACCTGGATGCCCGAAGGCCCGTATTTCTACGGGGTCAACTCTGACCTGATCGTGAGTGTTGATGCTTGGACCGACTTTGATGAAGAGGACCTGAAGCTCACGGTGGAAGGAGCTTACGGAGTAATGTCTGGCACTTACGGGGCAGCGGGTGAACTGTGGATCGATGCCAGTGATGATGTCGATGTTACCCTGGATGCTCATTATGTTACCGCTGGCTTTACCCCGGCTAACTCGGTGATCACCTACGGTGGTACCAGTGATTTTGCCGATGATGAGTTAGGGTTTGGCGTTGGAGCAGCTATCTACCTCTCTGACCAGGAAGACCCAGAAGAAGATCAGTGGATTTTGGATCTTTCCTACGATTGGGCACAGGCGCTATCCAGCGGGGCCCCAACTACGAGTGAGGTAGGAGCCACCTTTACTTTCATACCTTCTGATGCAATAGAGGATGAAAAAGGTGTCCTCGATATTAACTATGATCTTCTGACTGCAAGCGCCGGTGCGTTTATCGGTTACCAAAAATACGACTTGGATATCGAAGAAGAGGATGAAGCTGCTTACCTGACCGCTTTTGCCCAGTATGATCAGGCTGTCAACCGGGCATTGGTAGCTGGCGCTTTGACTTACGAACAGCTGGCGGACAATCTCACCTATACCTTAGAAGGTAGATACGATAACGGTGGCGTTGTTCCTTACAGCGTGTATGCGGAAGTGGCTTGGGCAATGGAAGAGAATACCACCCTTACTTTGGGTTATGAATGGAATACTTTTGACGGTGGCGTCGGTGACGACGATTACGACTTTGAATTTGATGGTGATCGAGGTGGTGTCATCGACCAGGCAGGAACTATCACTGCTGAGCTCAATGTTACTTTCTAAGATGGTATAGGCCACATGGCTCCGGCTTTTTTTAGCCGGAGCCTTTTTTTTGCTGTGAATAGCGAAATTCCAGGTGAAAGTGTTAATCTTTTTTAAGTGAAGAAAGGAAGTTAGCTAAAAGGGATGCTCAGGATAAATAAGACCCCAAAAATTTGGAGGAAGAATAAAGGCAGGGGTGATCACCTTTTTCCTCCTGGATGGCAGAATTACCCGGTTGATTTTCTTTTGCCCGAAAAGTCCCGGTTGGAAGGGGGAGTAACTTCAAACAATACGGTGCGAATAGAGGGTGATTTAAGAGGGAAAATCATTTGTCCAGTTTTAATAGTTTCGGTTTCGGGAAAGGTGATGGCTGAGGTAGAAACTGGTCTTCTTTACTTAGAAGGTAGCTTTAAAGGGATTGCTCGCACCAACTTTCTTTATCTTTCACCCACGGCTCATTTGGAAGCGGATGTTTGGGTAAATTCTCTTTATGTGGAAGAGGGAGCCCGGGTAAAAGGGCATACCTTTGTTCCCTGGAGCTTCGAGCAGAGCAATTTACTTACTTTTGCTAAAAATAAAAGAGAGGCTAAACTGGAAATTAATGGATAAACACCTGGGTAAGATTTCGCCAGCTACTTTGCAGAAAATAGTGCTTCCCTATTCAGGTAAGGCCCGACAGGAGGTAGTGTCAGGGGCTTCTGTAGGGAGGGACTGTGGAATTATTCACTTATTTGGCGGTTTAATTTCTCTGACCAGCGATCCCATTACCGGGGTTTCTTCTGACTTAGGTTTCTTTGCTCCTCAAGTGGTGGCCAATGACCTTATTTGTAGTGGAGCTGATCCGCTTGGAATTTTGGTAAGTTTGATTTTGCCTCCTCACACGAAAGAGGGAGAGATAGAAAAAATTATGCAGGATATAAACCGTACTTGCTTGGCGTTAAATTTGAGCGTTATTGGTGGTCACACTGAAATTTCCGATGCCGTTAACCGGCCGATAGTTCACTGTACCGGTTTGGGTAAAATCGAGGGGGAATTTTTCCCTGACCCGCAAAGAGTGGAAGCCGGAGATGTGATTATTATGACTAAGGGTGCAGGTATTGAAGGGACCGCTATTTTAGCGCGGGAGAAAGAAGTTGAATTGCGACCGGCTCTGGGCGAACAACTGTTAGTCCAAGCGCAAAATTTTGTTAACCTCCTAAGTGTGGTACCAGAAGGGAAAATTGCCTTAAGGTTTAACCCTCACTGTCTTCATGATGCTACTGAAGGCGGGGTATTGGGGGCGGTGTGGGAAGTTTGTGAGGTTAACCATTTAGGGTTTACTCTGGAAGAGAGCCGGATAAAAGTTTATTCGCCGACTAAGCAAATTGCCCGCTTTTTTGGACTTGATCCCCTACGGCTTATCTCCAGTGGTACCCTGCTTATTTTTTCCCCGGATGCTCAACCTATCATCCAGTCTTTGGAAGAAACTGGGATTCCGGCATATCTCATCGGCAGAGTACGAAAGGAAAAAACCAGAGAAGTAATTAGACTGGGAGGAGAAATTCAAGAAATCACCGAGTGTCCCCCAGATGAACTTTGGAGAGTAATGGGTGATTAACTCTGGTTTTTATCCAACCCAAGCTGGACCATAAGTTCCAGAAATTAATACCCGCCTCTTCTATCTCTACCCGGGGCGCCATGCGCCTCGTACGGCTGTTTACTTTTGGGAAGTTTCTGAATCCGAAGTGAATGGGTTTTCAACTGTTACTTCTGAAGTGGCTTCTTTCCCCTCTGATGACTGGGGTGATAAAAGGTCAACGGAAAGTCTCACTTCTTTTAAGGTAATGCCGGTTTTTTCTTCTATTTTTTGTTTAACCTGGCTTTGGACTAAATTGGATAATTCTGGAATAGAAGAACTTAGAGATTTAACCTTTAGGTTAAGGATTACCCGGGCGCTGCTACCCGCTCTTTCTACTTGCGGGTCTATTTCTGTGATTGCTTCTACATCTTTGATTGCCTCTCGGGATAAAGTTTTAATAGAGTCAAAAGAAATTTTTACTTTTCCCTCGGGGGTATGGTAAGTAATGACTGGTTCTTTTTGAGGTAGGAGAAAACGGAAGAAAAATAGTGCTAACAACACAAACAGAGCTACTACTATCCCGCCTAATATTAGATAGCCTATGCCCTGAGAAAAAAATAGGTAGAAGGAAGTTAACCATTCTTGAATGGTGATTAAAGGCAGGGATCCAAAAATAATTGCCCCTATGCCCCAGGCCACCAACAGAGAAATCACACCCAAAATTAAAGCAAAAATCTTTTCCCGCCAATTCATTTCAGTAAACCCCCTTTTGGGTAAATTTATTTGTCATACCCTTTCCCCTTTGTTATAAAGTTTAATGCCTGCTTAGAAGAATTTTTCTAATACTTATAAAAAAGTTAAGCTGTTAAAAACCTTTGCCTTTTAAAAACGGACAACTCTTAAGCTGGTTCTGGTAACATTCTACCTCAACCATCGCCAAAATCAAAATTTGCTTAGTTCCTGAGCTGACTCAGAGGAGTCGGTTATCCGTTCCATTTCGGGTCCTTCTTTGACTGGCAGACGGCTAAAATCTCCTTCCCTCTTCCACCCAGCAACAAATTCTTTTTAACATTGAACTTTACAACCATAAAGGTAAGTTTTTCTTCCTTAATAGACACCGATAAAGCCCTCCGATTCAATAGCTGTCTGTCCTTCCTCGCTTAAGATAAAGTCAATAAAATCTTGAGCTGCTTCTGGCAGGTCTCCGGGGATAACCAGGAATAGAGGACGGGCAAGCGGATATGACCCCTCGATTACTGCTTCTTTAGTGGGGGAAACTCCATCGATAGCCAGAGCTTTAACTCGATCGTTTAAATAAGCTAAACCGACATATCCAATAGCAGTAGGGGAAAAACTGACCTCGTTTAAGATGGCTAAATTAGACACCAGCATAAGCGCATCCGGCCGTAAATCTTTTCCTTGCAGGACTATCTGGTTAAACACTTCAAAAGTACCGGAAGCAAAATCTCTCGAGATAGCAACCAGAGGGATTGATGCTTCCCAGCCCAGCTCTTGCCAGTGGGTTATTTCACCGGTATAAATTTTTTGCAGATTTTCGGTGGATATTTCACTTAGAGGATTGGAAGGGTGAACAATGACAGCAATGGCGTCGTAAGCAATAACTAAGGGATTTATATCCAGACCCTTAGCCTGAGCTTTTTCCACTTCTGTTTGGGCCACCGGGCGAGAGGACATGGCTATGTCTATCGCCCCATCGATAAGAGAGGTAATTCCTATTCCCGATCCTCCGCCGCTGACACTGATATTTACCTCTGGATGACTTGTACTATATTCTTCGGCCAATAGTTGGACTATTGGCAAAACGGTAGTAGACCCCTGAATAGAAAGAAGATACTCGGCTTTCGCCGGTAAGGGGAAAAGGCTAAAAATAAGCCACCAGAAGAGGGCTAAGCGTCCAACATTTTTTGGTATAGACACACATCCACCCACTTTCCAAATTTAAATCCGATTTCTTTTAATTCTCCCTGGAAGAGAAAACCTAATTTTTGGTGAAGTTTAATGCTTGGTAAGTTTTCACTGGATATAAAAGCTACCATCGAATGGTATCCCAGTTTTTTAGCCTCTTCTATTAAAAATTGGAGGAGTTCATATCCGATTCGCTGGCGTCTGAATTCTTCTTTGACATAGATGGAATCAGTGACCGTAAACTGATAACCTTCCCGGTCAGAATAAGGGCTTAAACAAGCCCAGGCTACCAGCTGGCATTCATCTTCTGCTACCATTAATGGATATCGATCGTTATGTTGATAGAACCATTTCATTTGTTCCTCGCTCGAGCGAGGGTAAAGATGAAAGGTGGAGATAGTTTTGATAATTGCCTGGTTATAAATCTCGGTGATTTGGTCTATATCTTCAACTCTGGCTTTTCTAATGGTTAAAGTTTTTTCTTTCATTGAAGACTGTATACCCTTTCATATGGTTGATTTTTGAACAATTATATCATTGAATGGGTTTGGGTTTCAATTTGTACTGGTTGAATATTCCGGCTTAAAGGTTGCCGAGGTGACGAAAAAAGGTGATAGAGACATTGAGGGTGGCATTCTTTTTTGCAATTCCCGATAGAAGATTTCGGGAATGACGGTGGGGGGTCACCCCTGAATGCCTCTATCATCCCGTTGTTCGTCATTCCTGAATGGTTCTATCAGGAATCTAAACAATGGAAGGGGAAACCCTCTACATAT
>JASGLU010000050.1 GCA_030156825.1 Candidatus Atribacteria bacterium
TTCCGATCTTGTCCCCTGGAATTAAAACCGGTTGCCCCACCTGGCGGTAGTTAGCAGGGAGGGCAGGATGGTCTGATCCAAACGCCCGGGTAGCTCCTTTTCGGTGAACACAAAGTTTAAGCTCTTTACCCGCCCATCGATGATTCTCGATTTTAGCTATATTATGGGCCACATCATAGAGAATAGACATCCCCAGCTTTTCGGATGACTTCTGAAAAAGCTGTTCAAAAGTTTCTCGTACCCAATGGGTAATAAGCTGGCGATTGGCCCAGGCAAAGTTAGCCGCTGCTACCATAGCCGAGAAGTAGCTTTTTCCCTCAGAGGAATCAAAAGGAGCACAAGCCAGTTGGCGATCTGGTAATTGAAACTGATAACGATTCATAGCTGCTTGCATATGCTGTAAATGATCGGTGCAAATTTGATGACCAAATCCGCGTGAACCGGTATGAATCATCACGATTACCTGACCAACAAAAAGACCAAATGCTTCCGCTACCTCCGGCCGAAAAATACGTTTTACCACCTCAATTTCCAAAAAATGGTTGCCCGACCCCAAAGTTCCCAATTGATCCTTCCCCCGGTCAAACGCCTTGTTACTCACCTCTCCCGGATCAGCCCCTACCATCGAACCTCCTTCTTCAATAAAGGTTGGGTCTTCTTCCCAGCCCCAACCTCGACTCACTATATAGCGCGCACCTTTGGTCATAACTTGCTCCAGTTCTGGCCGGGAAAAAGAAAGCCTTCCTTTCGACCCCAAACCAGACGGAATATTTTGAAAAAGAAGCAAAAGCAGCTCTGGCAATCGAGGACGAACCTCTTCCTCGGTTAAATCGGTTTTTACGATTCGCACACCACAGTTTATATCAAACCCAACTCCTCCAGGCGAGATTACTCCTCCTGGCAAAGCGGTAGCGGCTACTCCTCCAATAGGGAAACCGTACCCCCAGTGGAGATCAGGCATTCCCAGGGAATAACCAACTATTCCGGGCAAACAGGCTACATTGGCCACCTGTTCTGGTGCCTGGTCTTCCTTAATTTCCTTGATTAACTTTTCGCTGGTATAAATCAAACCATCGGTAAGCATTCCCGGCTTGTAGCTCCGGGGAATAAGCCATCGCCAGTCGTCTTTTTTTTGCAAAGGGCCTCTCCAGGCTTCTCCCATTTTTGGCTATCACCTACCTCAAAGGTCAAAATAAACCTGGGCCTGAAAAAGCCCAGGTTCTCTCTCTTCAATTTTTACCTGGTAGTAGGTACAAGCTTTGATACTTCTTTGGATTTGATGTTTTTGGTTGTTGATCGGTTCTCCCTTTACTCCCGCTTTTAAATAATATTGACCAAGTTCAGAAATTTCAAACTGATGAAGAAAAACTTCCTCAGTATCATAGATATAGAGAAGCTCGTTTAACCAGGTGACGAGAAGGTCCTCATAATCACTACCTTCTAACTCAACTTGAGTGTCAAAAGTTTCTTCCGATATCTCTTTTTGTTCTCCAATAATAGAAAACATACCCTGAGCGGCGTTGCTAAAAAGCTCGGGTAAATCTCGTCCCCAAGCAACCAGGCCTATATCAGCTGTATGGTCAATAATCTCAAATTTCTTCATTCTGTCCTCCAGTCGAGGCTCAATCCTACTTAACCTTAATAACCAATCGGCTCCTTTTCTTCTTCCCCAAAAATTGCTTTCAGTTTCCGAACCAAAATTTCAGTAGCATTGGCAAAAGCCTCATAGGTTGAACCTCCAATATGCGGAGTACAAATTAGATTTTCCAGGCAGAGAAAATTCTGATCGGCTGGTGGTTCTACCTGGTAAACATCTAACGCTGCTCCCGCCAGGTGACCTTCACTTAAGACTTGATATAAAGCTTCCTGGTCAATCACTCCTCCTCGCGAAGTGTTGATGAGATAAGCACCTTTTTTCATAGTGGTTAGAGCTTCCCGCGATAGGAGATTTTCAGTCTCCTCATTTAAAACTACATGAAGAGAAACGATATCGCTTTGGGTTAACAAATCCTCCAGCTTATCCGCCCGCTTTACTTCTCGCTGAGTAAACTCCTCCTCAGGAACATAAGGGTCATAGGCTATCACCTCTGCTCGGAAAACCCGGACTATCTCTGCTACTCTCCTGCCAATTCCCCCAAAACCGATAACCCCCCAGGTTTTTCCTTCTACTGTCCTTCCGGTATACTTTCCTTTAGTCCAGTTTCCCTGTTTAAGGTAAGCACAGGTAGTGTACACCTGGCGAAGAAGAGAGATAGCCAGCCCAATAGTCAATTCAGCCACACTGGAAGCCGAAGCTTCAGGGGTATTAATAACTTTGATGCCTCTTTTTTCACAAGCTTTTTTATCGATGTTATCGGTCCCCACCCCTGGGCGGGCCACTACTAAAAGGGAAGGAGCATTATCAATTATTCTCTCGGTTACCTTAGGTTTAGAACGAACCACTAACACCTGCTTATCTTTGATGTTTTCAATAATCTCCTCTTCTTCGTGGCTTTGGAGGACAAATACCTCTCCTATTTCCTCCCTCAGTCTGGCTTGCATCTCCGGCGGCACTCCATGAGCACATAAAATCCGAACTTCTCTACCCATGATTATACACCTCCCATGCTTTCTGTAACCCTTGCCCCAGGTCAACCGAGACGTTCTGTTCCTGAAAAGCTCGACCCAGGGTAGTAAGAGTATTAGCTATATCATAAGCATCAAAATAACCCATATGACCTACCCGCACGATTTTACCCTTGAGCTCAGCCTGCCCTCCAGCAATAATAATACCGGATTGTCTCATAAAGGAAGTTATGTTTGAAGCCTCTACTCCAGGAGGTACTACAATCGCAGTCACCGAAGGAGAAGCAATGGCTTCATCCTTAACCAGAAGTTCCAGCCCCATAGCCTCAACCCCTCTTCTCAACATTTGAGATAACCTGAGGTGACGGGCAAAAACCTGTTCCAGCCCTTCTCGCTGAATCATATCCAACGCTTGGTTTAAACCAAAAAGCAGAGTGACTGCCGGTGTATAGGGATTTTGGGGCATTTTGCGCTCCAGGTATTTCTTGGCCTGGGCCAAATCCCAGTAATAGCGAGGGCAAGTAGCTTCCCGATTAAAAGCCCAGGCTTTCTCGCTTACACTAAAAAAACAAAGACCTGGCGGGGTCATCAAAGCTTTTTGAGAAGCGGTTACCACTACATCCACTCCCCACTGATCAGTTTGAAGGTCAATAGCGGCCAGTGAGCTAACCGCATCTACCAGAAAAAGCAGCTTATGTTTCTGGCATACTTTTCCAATTTCCTCTAAGTTAGTATAAACCCCGGTAGAAGTTTCATTATGGGTAATAAAAACACCCTTTACTCCTTTTCCCTCTTCACTTGTAAGCAGAAGCTCTAAATCTTGGGCAGTAACCGCTTTCCCCCACTCGGTACCTAACCGGACAACCTGCAATCCAAAAATTTCTGCAATCTTTGCCCATCGACTACCAAATTCTCCCATCACTCCAAACACTACTTTGTCTCCTGGAGAGAAAAAGTTTACCACCGCTCCCTCTAAAGCACCGGTCCCAGCTCCGGGAAAAATCAAGACATCGCCTTGAGTTTGAAAAACGTATTTCAGTTTTTCAGTTATCTCCCGTAAGAGCTCACCAAATTCGGGTTGACGATGGTGAATAATTTCCTGAGCCGTAGCCAGAGATACCCGAGGAGGAACCTGAGTAGGGCCAGGAGTCATTAAAAAGGATGTTTTCATGCTTTGTTACCCCCTTATCTATTAGAAAATAAAAAAACTCTCACCCAAGGGGCGAGAGTTGCTCGCGGTGCCACCCTTATTCGGTGGGTTTCCACCCTCAATCAGATAACGGTTACCCGGTAGGAACTACTTAGCTTTCGCTCCTACGGCTCCAGGGCGGATTCAGAGAAAGGAAAGTGCCGGCTTCCATTTATTGCCCGACTTTCTGTAACTCCCTTTTTCTCTTACTACTCCCTTTCTTCGCCTTTTTCTCTTTGAGTTTTTATATTACCATAAAACCAAAGAAAGTCAATTTTTAAAAAAGAGAGTCCAACTACAGCTCCTCCTCTGCCGCCGTTTGGCACATTCTAACTTTTCCTTGGCAACTTCAGTCACCGGATTTAGTTTGCTCCAAACCAGGACAGAGGCAAACCCTCAAAAAAATCATAGTCCAGAAATAGTCCAGATGTCAGTCCGGCTGGTTTCTATAATTGGGCAGTGTCATCTTTAAAATTCAAGAACAACTCTCAATATCTCCACGACAACTTCCTCCTCCTTGACCAATAAGACTTATCCGGCTTAGTTTGGGGTACTGAGAATTTTTTCCTCCATAAAAGGCGAAAGCGGCACCGCTCCCTGGTCAGTTATCAGGTATCCACTCTCTAACCTCACTCCATTCACTCCTGGGACAGAAAATACACTTACATCAATGCAAACTGTCATTCCCGGTTGCAAAACATCATCACTGTTTGGGCCAAAAAAAGGAGCCTCTGCTTCCATAAGACCGATAGTATGAACAAATGGACACACCAGATATTTAGCATACCCCTTTTTCACCAGAAATTCCCGAGTTTTAGCATCGATATCTCGTCCTCTCGCTCCCGGAACCAGGCTCGACCTGGTAATCCGGTAAGCTTCTACCATATCACTAATACAGCTTTTTTGAATCTCACTTACTTTCCCATCCACTACATAAGTGTAACCCGCCACTCCAGCGTAACCATTAAATCGGGGGCTGATGCCCACCATGAGGGTTTCACTGGCTAAAAGAGATTTTTCGCTGGAGGCAGTGGGCACTACTCCATTGCTCCTAACTCCACTCGCCACAATTGTTTTAAAGGCAAACCAGTTCGCCCCTTGAGATCGAGCTTTACCTTCACCGGCTCCTGCTATCTCAGTTTCAAAAGTACCCTGCCTAATTAATTCCTCCATTACCTTCATAGATTCATCAGCAATGGCAAAAGCTTTCTTAATTTGTTCTATTTCCCAGGGGGATTTTAATTTTCGAAAATTTTCATACTCTGGAGTAAGGTCTACTAATTCTACTCCCTCTAACTCCGCTATTAATCGCCGGTATACTCCCAGCGGCATTTTCTCCAAACCAACTACCCCCACCCGCCGGTCGGCTTCACTCATCCCAATTTCTTTGAATACTTCAGCAAAAGAAGAGATATAGGCGTTAGGATATTCTTCTTCCGGAACCATAAAAACCGGAATATTCCTGGTCTTTTTAATAGCCGAATCAATTTGGGCAAAAGGTTCAGACTCTGGTCCTCCCAGTATCATCGGCTCGCCTTGCGCGGGAACCAGGATGGCTCCACTTTCAAACTGAGGACACCAGCCAGAAAAATACCAGCCATTAGCAATATTTAACTCGTCATAATAAATTAACCCACAAGGAAGGCCTTTGGACAGAAGAAGTTCTCTCATCTTCTGCAACCTGGATTCTAATTCACTTATTGGTAAAGACATAATTATTCACCCTTTCTTAAATATTTATTTGGAAACCACCTAAAAGTTAACTCATTTTTAGAAAAATCGGAAAAACCAATCCTTTTAAGATTTCTACAACTTATCCCCCAGAAAAATTCAGGATAAAACTCATTTCTTCTCAACGGCAAGTAAAGTAAACCAAACCCAAAACACTTGAATCAAAATGCTTTTAGTTAAGAAAAGTAAAAAACCAAAGGCTATCCGCTCATTGACTTCTCAGTAAAATATAGCATAAAATTAAATTACATTTAAAAAAGGAGGAGGAACAAATGAATACTAAATATTTAGCGGTCTTAGTGCTGGTTTTCCTGTTAGTTGGGACAATTTTAGCCTCAGCTCAGGAAAAACCGGGGGAGGGAATGTATTTTCGGTTTGTCACTCATGGAGGAGATGATCCTTTCTGGGCAGTAGTCCAACAAGGAGCTTACGATGCTGCCTCTCTTTTGGGTTGTAAAGTAGACTTTGATCTTTGTGGAGGAGATATGTCGCTTCAACTAAAAAGAATGGAAGAAGCGATAGCTATGAAACCGGATGGTATCGCTTTAGTAATTAATGACGACCTTGCCTGGGATAAGTTGGTAGAAGAGGCCCTGGCCAAAGATATTCCGGTAGTAGCAATTGATAACGATGACACTGAAGGTGCTCGGGGTAACAAACGCTTAACTTACATTGGGCAGGACGAGAAAAAAGCTGGTTATGATTTAGCCGTTCGCCTTTTCCAGGAAGGAGAAAAGCAAGAAATCGACCTTTCTCAAGCTCACGTAGCCATGTCAGTAGAAGTTCCCGGTGCTATGTATGGAGCAGTTAGGGCTGAAGGTGTGCTAGAAGCTATGGAAGAATTTGGCATCACCTCCTATGAAATCATCGATGCCGGTGGATTAGAAATGACCGTGGTAGAAAATAGACAAATCTCTTACCTTCTTTCCCATCCCGAAACTAAGTTTCTAATCGGGTTAGGAGGAATTACTACCGACCGCTTAGCCGATTCTTTAAAAGGGGCCGGACTACCTCCTGGCGAAATAATCGCTGGCGGCTTTGATACCACCCCCGGCACTATAAATGGACTAAGGGAAGGGTACATCATTGCCACTATCGACTCTCAACAATACTTAGCCGGTTTCCATGGAGTACTAACCCTCTTTCATTACAAAAAATACGGTCTTCTACCCACGGTTCTCACCGGAGGGTTTTTGATTGATAGCCCTGAGAAAATAAAGCAAATCGAGGAACTTTCTCCTCTTCACATCCGTTAAAAATTCACCCAAAAGGTTGGGGCTATAGTCACCAACCTTTTAAAAATCATTTTGGATAAACTTTAGCTCCCCCTATTTTCTCCACCATAAACTAATTTTGTTTCTTTCTTGCTCAAGCGTTTAAGAAACCCGATACTAATCACAGTAATCAAACTCGTTATCAGAAGAAAAACAAAGGCTAAACCAAAACCCTGCCCCAGCCCGACTATAAATCCAAACAGAGGAGGACCAATCAATCCCCCAATAGATTGAATGGCCATAGCTATCCCGGTAGCCCAGCCTGAGTTTTCTGCAGGAGTGGCTTCAGAAGCAACAATAAGCCAGAGAGGAACCCAACCTACCGCCGAAAAACCCAATAAAATGCAAGCTAAATAAAGAAGATAAGTGTTTGCTGATAAGATTAATAGCAAAATACCCACTAAAGAAACCAAGGAAGCAATCAGTAGGGTAAAAATTCGGTCTTTAATTAGAAAATCACTGCTCAACCCTAAGGCTATTCGCCCTCCAATGCCTGAAAATTGAAATATAGAAAGTAAAGAAGCAGCCAATAAAAAAGGGAAGGATCTCCCCTCTACTAAATAGATGACAAGATAAGTAACCAGGGAATATTGGATCACCATAAAAAACAGGCCCACTATTCCAATCAAATAAACTTTCCACTTGGTAAAGGAGGAAAGGGGAAACTCGTGAGTGCTGTTTTCAGCCACAAAAGTTACTGTTGGCCGAGCTTCTATCTTCCTCTGATAAATTTTTATCACCAAACATCCCCAAGCAATAAGAAGTATCCCAATAAAACGAAATGCCACTACCCAAGAAAACCGTAAGGCAATTAATGGAAGAAAAATTGCTGCAATGGCGCTCCCCAGGGGAAAACCTGTTTTATAAAGTGCGCTAATTGTAGCCCTGCCTTCTTCGGGAAACCAACATACCACCGCCTTAGCTGAAGCGGTGGTGATTAAACTATCTCCAAACCCGCTCAAAAATAAGAAAAGGAAAAGTTGCCAATAGCTAACACTAAAACTGCCCAGAAAGAGAAACAATCCTAAAGTTAGGTGGCCAAGGAAAAAGGCCCGATCAAAACTTATTCGATCAACCAGTTTACCAACCACTAAAGAACTGATTCCAAAACCAGCAAATACCGAAGTCGCAAGGAGGCCAATCCCGCTGGGGGTAATAGCAAACTCTTCTCGCAACAAGGGGGACAGTGAAGGTACAATGGTCATAAAAAAGGCCAAGAGAAGCTGGGGAACCGTGAGGAATAAGAGTTTAGCTACTTTTTGCCTCAACACGGCGATTTAAATTCACTATAACGATATTCTTTGCTAATATCCAGATAGAAACGGAATTTATCGATAGCAATGTCTTCCGGAATCCCTCCATTGTCCATCCAAATGTAAAGTTTTGATCATCATTTAACACTTCCAGCAGTCAAGCCTTCAATAAAGTATCTACCAGCAATTGCAAACCCAACCACAGGAGGCAGAGCGATTAGAACAGACCCTGCCATCATAACTCCCCATTCAATGGAATACTCTTGTAAAAAGTAAGCCATACCAACGGGTAGTGTTTTATTAATATCGGTAATGGCTAACACAGAGGCAAACAAGTATTCAGACCAAGACATTAAAAAACCATTAATTCCTATCGCAGCGATTCCAGGTGCAGCTAGTGGAATAAAAACTCTAAAAACAATTTGTAACCGGTTAGCTCCGTCAACTAAGGCTGCTTCCTCAATGGCTATCGGGATTGATTCAAAAAAAGCCCTAAGAATCCACACACTAAAGGGAGCAGTTAACATTACATGAGCAGCCACAAGCGCAAGCGGAGTATCAATAATATTCAACTGTGAAAACATAATATATAGTGGAACCAAAATTAAGACTTTAGGAAAAACATAAGAACTCAAAAACAATCTAAACAATATTTTACGCCCCGGATACCTACATCTATAGACACTATACGCGGCCAAAGCCCCAGCTAAAGCTGTAATTACAGCAGTACTTAATGCCACTATAAAACTATTATAATAATAACGAGAAAAATTTACTCGACGGAACAAATTCCAATAGTGCTCCAGGGTAAAATTACGCGGGAAAAAAGTAGGCGAAGGCGATAGCAGTTCAACGGTGGGTTTGAAAGAATTTATTAAAATCCAAACCATTGGACCAACAAATACAATAATAACTAATAAAACGGAAAAATGTTTGCCGAAAGATCCACTACGTTTTTTCATAATCCTTCTTCCTCACTTTCACGAAACAATCTTCTAAGATAAACAACAACAATTAATAGTAATCCAAGAAACATTACAATAGATGCAGCAGAAGCTTCGCCAAATCGAAATTCCTGAAATGCCTTTTTATATATGTAAATAGGCAATGTAGTGGTGTAATCTATCGGGCCACCTCTCGTTAAAAGCCATATAGTATCAAAAATGTTTACCGACCATAGAAAGCTGTTTAAAGCAACTACGCTCAAAACAGGAGCAATTACGGGCAAAGTAATATATCGAAATTGATTCCAAGTTGAAGCTCCATCAATAGCAGCAGCTTCATAAAGTTCGCGTTGAATGGTTTGTAGTGCAGCTAATAGAATAATCGAAAAATAAGGAGTCCATCGCCAAGTATTTATAAAAATCGTTGTAGGCATAACCCATTGAGGTGATGCTAAAAATTGGATGGGTTCAGCAAGCAAACCCAAATTAATGAGTAAATAATTTACAACTCCATGGGTGGGATCTAAAATCCATTTCCACATAATAGCAACCACCACAGTAGGTAAAACCCACGGTAAAATTACCCAGTTACGAATGAAGTCTCGGCCTCTAAAGTTTTGATTAAGAATTAGAGCTACTACCAAACTACCAACAATCTGTAGAGTAACATTTATTAAAGTCCACAAGGCACTCCTGCCACAAGCTAGCAAAAAACTTGGGTCTTGAAGCACATATTTATAGTTAGTAAGGCCAACAGGTTGGAAGGGAACTCCTATATAACGTATATTGAAAAAGCTAAAATATATAGTATTAAAAAGTGGGTAAATTATGGTAGCCAATACCCAAAACAATAACGGCAAAACCAATAAAATTCCCAAGACAGGGTCATTAAATACTATTTCAGCAAAATTCTGTGTGGGTTTTAGTTTTTTGCCCAAGCCTCTAACCTCCGATTATTTGTTTACCCTGCTTTAAGCAAAGAAATAGTGCTTTGTCACAATCACACAAATAGGTAAAAAAGTACGGGATACGAGCCGAGGATAGTCCTCGGCTCGTATATTTCAAACCTTGTCCTATTCACGTATGACTTCTTCTATCCTTTGGGCTCCTAATTTCACAGCCTCTTCTGGAGGTAAACCACCTACTGTAATTTGTTGTGCAACCCAAGCCAGAATATTGCTTGCAGCAATTGCTCCTGCATTTGGATTAACTGTTTCCCGGGTAAACCCAAAGAGTTTACCATATTCTGAGTAATCAATCTGAATTACAACTGCTGCAACCTTTTCTTTTATAGTGGGCTCATCCCAAAATGCGTCTGAGTAAAGCACCTCTTTAGTCACAGGGAGGAAAAAGCCTGGATCCATGTGAATTAACCAGCTCATAATCTCGGGTTGGAAAAGCCAAGCAAGAAACTCATTAAACGCTGCTTGTTTTTCGAGGTCTTCAGTAAGAAGCATTAAACCATTGGAATAATAAATAGTGCCTGGCTGTCCACCTTCAGGAACAGGAATAGGAGCACATCCAAGGTATGCAAGAGGGAGATCTGTACTGTCTATCCATCCTTTAAGGTAGTGTCCCTTCTCCATTACTATAGCAACCTGACCAGTAAATAACGCGGTTCTAGGTTCATCCCACGCCCAAGCAGCACTACCAGGTGGAGAATAATCAAACAATTGTTTGTAAAAACTATATGCTTCTACAGTATGAGGATTATCAAATATAACCTCATTTGGGTCTTCTCCAAAAATATGCTCCGCTTTATTAACGGTCATTAATGTATAGATTAACTGATCGGTTGCCATATGTATTGCGCCAGGTACAGCAATTGGATATTCTACCACTCCACTTGCTTTCAGTTTTTCACAGATTTCCAAAAGTTCTATCCATGTCTTAGGTGGTCTATTAGGGTCCAACCCTGCTTGCTCAAAAATGTCCTTACGATACCAGAACACGAAGTCCATTCCATAAATAGGAACCGCCCAGTAGTGATCGTCAAAATAGTAAGGTGTTAAGGCGCTTTGTATAAAAGAATATTCTTGTTGCAGTGATTCGATAAGCTTATCAACCGGTTGAACAGCTCCCAACGCTTTAACGTATGTTAAAAAATCAGGAGTCGTTAACATGAAATCAGGGCCACGACCTGCCTGAATAGCAGCGGGTGCTAATTGATAGATTTCACCCCAACTTTGTACATATGGAACAACTTCGATATCAGGATGTTCAGCGTTAAAGCGCTCACATACTTCTTGAATCCTCTCCACTCGATTAGGGCGAGCTTCCATATGCCAGAAAACAAGTTCAACAGGATCAGCCGCCCACGCTGTAAGTCCTAACAATACCAACACTACACCCAAAACAAAGGCCTTGATTTTCATTTTACAATCCTACCTCCTTTTAATATAAACATTTTAAATTCTAATTACTCTTACAACCACAAAATTACTAATACAAATGAAACACCCTACCCTTATACTTTTCTAAGTAGGCTCTGTTTTCTTCATCACCTCCCGGAACATTCGCACTCTTCCAAACTGGGGGTTTTACCCCTTGTTCGGATAGCTTTTCAGCCACTCGAGCCATTAAAATGTTTAGTACAAAGCAGTTTGCAAGAGTGGAACTAGAAGCTATTTTCAATTCTAAACCTTTTATTTGAAGAACTGCGTCCCCAACCGGCACATGGGTATCAACCACAATATCTCCCAAATCACAAAGGTTTTTACTGCTAGGGTGTCTCGCTGGGATACCAGGTGGAACATTTTTAGAAAAATCTGAAGAGGTTATAGCAACGATAGTAGCTCCTCTTTTTTTACCCTCTAAAGCTGAATCTATAGTAACCGCATTAATGCCATTTACATTCACAACAATAAGAATATCCCCTTCTTTTACCCCATAAAAATCCAATATTTTTTCTGCATAACCGGTTATTCTTTCAGTATTAGGGTGACTATCAATTACTGATATACCAGGTGGAAACAGTGGATTTATACACGCCAGACCCCCTGCCCGATAGAATACTTCCATCGCCCCTATTGCCGAGTGGCCACCAGTGCCAAAAATATGAATCAATCGATCTTCTTTAATCTTTTGGGCTATAACCTCAGCTGCTTTCTCAATATTCACAACTTCCTTTTGCAGAATTTTTTCAAAAATACCACTAACAATCTGATAATATTCCTGAGCTAATTTCATCTTCTTTCCTCCTATACCCCTATTTTTTCCTCTATCCTTCGCAAATACTCTACCGATTCCCGGTATTGCTCATCCAGGTCCGGCACTCTCCCTACATCCACAGCTACATAGCCATTAAACCCATGTTTTTTTAAGGCTAAAAATACTCCTTCCCAGTCAACTGTGCCCCTTCCCAGGGCTAAGTGTTCATTGGTCTTTCCATCGTTATCAGAAACGTGGAGATAGAAAATTTGTTTTCCCAGTTTCTCCACTGATAGAGGTAGAATTTCCTTTTGAGCGTGTTGGTGACCAGTGTCAAGCACTGCCCCAAAGTTATCATCGTTAACATAATCCATAAGCCTCAAAATAGCATCGGTGTTGCTAATAATTTCTCCCACCCGCGGTTCTAAACACAACTTGAGTCCAGCCGCTTTTGCTTTTTGGTTGGCCAATTTGAAGGTTTCTGCCACCACTTGCCATAACTCATCCCAGGAAAAATTGGGGTCCACCTTTACCTGAAGCTTAAGGCCGAAGTTGACCATATCCTTATAAGGAGCCTCCCCCTGAAACTCAAGAGGTGGAGAAAAGCTATCCAACTGAATAGTTTCACACCCAAAAAACTGAGCAATTTCTATTGCCAGGTCAAAAAGGCGCATCGCTTTCTCTCTTTTTTCCTGATTTAAACTCACTATATCGGGTAAAACCGGGCAAAAATTAATTACCTGTAAGTCTCTCTCCTGGCAAAAAACCTTCAAATTTTCCTTTTCCTCATAAACTGCCTTCAGGTTTTCTTCTCTAACCCCTTCTAACTCTACAAATTTGAAACCTAATTTTTGCATATCCTCCAGTGCGCGATAGGTATCCGCAATAGAAGGAGGATAACCGTATTTACTTATGGCATATAGCCAGCAACAACTAATTTTCATTTTTTCACCGCTCCTTCCCTTAAGTTGTCATATACTATTTCTCCTTGCACCACCGTCATTTTCACCTCCAAGTTGGAATCTAAAACTACGAGATCTGCATCTTTCCCTGGAGCAACAACCCCCTGGCAATGGTCTAATCCCATAAACTTAGCCGGATTAAAGCTCACAAGTTGCACTGCCTCTTCCAGGGGTAAACCCACTAAATAAACCAGGGTTCTTACCAGCAGGTCCATGGTAGCCACGCTACCGGCAAAAGCACTACGGTCTTTAAGCTTGGCTACTCCTTCTTCCACGACGACTTCCAATCCTCCAATCTCGTATTCCCCTTCAGGCATGCCAGCCGCTTCCATCGCGTCAGTTACTGCACAAACCTGGCCCACACCTTTATTTTTCAGGACAAACTGTATAAGATGAGAGGGAAGGTGTTTCCCGTCGGCAATTATCTCCACCGTAAGTTCATCTCGCAAAAGGGCAGACTCGATAACCCCTGCAACTCGATAAAGGTTAATCCTCCGCACCCCCGACATGGCGGAATAAATATGGGTCACATGGGAAAAACCATTTTCAATAGCTGTTAATACTTCATCATAAGTGGCATCAGAATGACCAATGGCTACCATTATCCCCATTTCTCTCATTTTCCTTCCAAACTCTAACGCCCCGGGAAGCTCGGGCGCCAAACTTATTCTTTTTATTACTTCCCGGTAAGAAAGAAATCTCTCTAAATCTTCCCGAGAGGGTAATCGCAAAAAATCTGGATTTTGAGCCCCTATCTGTGCCGGAGAAAAATATGGTCCTTCTACATGGGCACCTAAAATTCTTGCTCCCTCGATGGGAGAGGAAACTATTTCTCGGATAGCCTCCAGCGACTGGAAAATTTGCTCTAAAGGCGCAGTAGTAACAGTAGGATAAAAGGCAGTAGTTCCTCCCCGCGCATGAGAACGGGCCATAGCCTCAAGTGCTTCTCGGGTTCCTTCCAGGCAATCAGCCCCTCCCCCTCCGTGGACATGGATATCTATGAACCCAGGGCTTAAATACAATAATCCTTTTCCATCTATTGTCTCCATATCTCTTTCGGCTTCGATTTTATCCTTTTCTCCTATTGCCTTAATTTTATTTTCCTCTATCACTACCGAATGGTTCTCCAGCATCCTAAAAGGAGTAAGCACTCGAAAATTTTGGAATAAAATTTTTCTCACTTCAAATCTCCCTTTCATTGAAGGACTTTTTCTACCACCAAAGCTCCCGCTCCAATTAAATTTTCATCATCTCCTAAAATAGTGGGCACTACTCTAACTGAATCCTTTAGTTCATCCAGAAGTCGAGATTGCAAACTCTCAAGGAGAGGTTTCATCAACAATTCTTCAGCCCTCGATACTCCTCCTCCCACCACTATCAACTCTGGATTATAAAGGTGCACCAGGTTAGCAATCCCAACCCCCAAATAATAACCGGCCTCCCGGTAAATTTGGAGTGCTGCTTCATCTCCGGCTCGGGCCGCTTCTTCTACGGTTTTGGCGGTAATTGCAGTCTCATTTTCTACTATTTCCCAAATCTTACACTTTTTATCGCTTAGCGCTATTTTCTTCATTCTCTCGGCAATGGCCCAACCTGAAGCTAAAGCTTCTAAACATCCTCGGTTGCCACAGTGGCAAAGTGGTCCCTCTGGTTCCAGAGTCATATGGCCAAATTCACCGGCGTATCCCTTGCTCCCCCGATAAAGCTGACCTCCAAAAATGAAATTAGCACTGATACCAGTTCCCACTCGCACATATATAAAATTCTCTTTCTTCAAACCATTACCCGCGTGCTTTTCTCCCAATACCCCCACTTTTCCGATGTTATCCACATATATGGGAATATCAGGAATTTCTCTCTCCAGTAAGTCTCTCAAAGGGACATTCTTCCACCCCAGATTTACCGACCGTTTTACCACTCCCTCTTCCACCAAGCCGGTAATTGCTATCCCTATCCCCAGTACTTCCTCGTTAGCCGAACTCCGGGTTAAACCTTTAACTAAAGAAGCAACTTCTCTAATAACTCCAAACTCGGAGGAATCTGGAAGATTTTTTTTGATTTTCTTAACAATAGCAAGGTCCAAATTCATTAAGGCAGCAGCGATAAAATTACCCTCTATTTCTACCCCTATTACCCAAAAAGAATTAGGATTAAACCGCAAAAGGACAGGTTTTCGCCCCCCTCGGGAAACTCCCTCTCCTATCTCTTCCAGCACTCCCTCTTCGATAAATTCTCGCACCACTGAAGAAACAGTAGTAGCGCTTAATTCGGTGATATTGGCTATTTCCGCTCGGGAAAGAGGCCCTTGGTATCTTACCAAGTTCAGAATGGCTTTTTTGTTCAAGTCTTTTAAAGATTTTAAATTGGCTATTTTCATAGTTTAATTTGAACATAATTTCTAATCTTTGTCAAGATACTTAAAAAAGATTTATTAAAAAGTTATTGACAAAATCTCAACTGTCTATAACGGGAACAAAAAACTTTGTGGGGTAGAGTTATTTATTGGCAATCAATCAGTTTTCTATAACTTTCTTCAAATCATTTGGTTTGGAAGTGACTACAAATATCTCTTGAAGCGCCGAAGATTTTTGAGCCAACAGTTTAGCTCCAGTAGGAGTAGAATATTTAAACCGAATCTCAAACCCAGGAGTTGCTCCTCGAGTACGTTTTATTTCCCCCGGGAAAATGGATTTGACAAAATCCAGTGGTTCTACTTTCTTCTCTAAAAACTCTCTCAAGCCGGGTATCATGCTATGCTCATATTTGATTTTTGAATTCTTGGCTCGGTGTTTCACTGGCTTCTCCCTATCTCAGTTAGTTTTTATCACAATTATGATTAACTCTAAAATATTATAACCACCCAGGGAAGTTTTTCTCTTAGTTTTTTAATATCGCAGACAGCCGTCTGCAGGATAGACCCCCATGCCCCTTCGCAGCACCAGATGAAGATGAAAACGGAACCCCCTTCTTCGGAGGGGGGAAGCCTTCTCATTCGTCATTCCCGAAATCCTTAATCGGGAATCCAATATTTCTGTCTTTGAATAATTTAGATTCCTGATAAATACATTCAGGAATGACGGACAAAAGGTTAT
>JASGLU010000051.1 GCA_030156825.1 Candidatus Atribacteria bacterium
ATCGAAATTCAGTATGTAGACAAGGAACACGATAAATCAATGCGGGAGATTTATGGTCTTAGTAATAGTGACAGAAAGTAAATATTAACTTATGGTCCCATGCCGGAACCAATGGAAACATTGTCCGGAACCATTGGAACCAACTCTCCGGACAGGATGGTTCCGGCGACCGGAATATTCAACAAAAATACCTCCAGTGGTATACCTACGACATTTCTATCTCTAAAAATGGTATCTTTTGTTACCAGAATACCTCTACCAAAGACTTTTTGAAGTGAGAAATAATCGGACTTTGCTATCCTGTTTTGATATTTAACCTCAATTGGTATTAATTTGTTATTCAGGGTTATAAGGAAGTCTATTTCATTTCCCCTATCTGAGTACCAGAAGTAAGGACCGGCAGTCAAATTTAAGCCCTCGGAAAAGTCGTAACTGTATTTCAACAGATTTTCGAAAACAACTGTTTCTATTCTGTGCCCGACATCGACACTTCTGGTGCTCATTGTCTCGATAATTTTCAGGAATATCGGGTCTAAAGGATAAAATTTCTTTTGCTTTTTAGGACGTATAGTTCTCCGGGAGTAATCGTAAAAGTATAAAATTCCAACGATAAATGAAAAGGCTAAAATTTCCACATAACTTTCCAGGGTTCTGGTGGACTCAACTTCGCTCACATAATCCTTGAAGCTATTCCAGCTGATTCTCTGGCCAACTATATCGGTCAGTTTATTCAGAACACCTTTTAAGACGGTTCTGGATTTGGAGAACTTTTCAATATCTCCAAAGATGAGGTCGGTATAGGCTCTCAGCGTCTCATCAGGTATGAATCCATTATCCATAAAGTCGTTTATAGCCTCTGGTAAACCACCGGTTTCCATATATATTTTAAGGTCTGTTTTGAACCTTGCCACCTGGAAGTTAATCTTCTTGAGGTCCATCTCTTCCATTTCCAGTAAATCGAGAAGGTTATAGTCAAGGCTAAAGTCATATCTGGCTTTCAGAAAATCCCTGAAAGTGGTAGGGAGCAAAACCAGATCTCTTCCTTTTCCGCGCCTACCGGGCATTTTTTCAGCAGAAAGTTTTAAATCATAAGCCGAAGAGCCTGTAACCATAACGAAACTATCGTCAATTATGCCGGTATCTACAAGGTATTTCACCGTGAATTGCCACTCTTTTATGAATGTAGCTTCATCAAGGAAGATATACAACTTCTCTTTTTTAGAAATTCTTCGGCGAATCTGGACAAAATCTCGAATTGTCTCGAGAAGCTCGAATCTGTCTTTTATAACTTCTGCTGAAAGGTACAAAATATCCTCAGGATTTACTCTTTTTTCCAGAATATTTTTTATGAGAAGCTTTATAGAGGTGGTTTTCCCCACCTGTCGAGGGCCTCTTAGCACATACACCCCGGCTTCAAAGTCAGCGAGTTCCCTCAGAAACGAGGGGTAAAATTTCACCTTTTTTGTGGAAAAAAGCCTCAGATTTCTATCTTCCTCAATATTGCCCCTATCATACCACCAGGGATTCATAGTGTAGAGTTCTTCCAGATTCATCTTCTCTCCTCCAGAGGATATTTTACCATACATTTAATATATCCGGGCGATTTTATTAAATACATTTAATATATCCGGGCGATTTTGTTAAATATAGAGTCGTCAACTATCATTATCAATTCTAAAGAGTTTCTCTCTTTACACCAAGGAAACGGTACTACCCCGTCGCTGGAGATACGCTCCAGCGTTATAGTTTTAGTCTTTACCATCTATTTTTACCTTTAGTTTTGTGTAGTAGACCGTACCTACTTGCGATGAGAGAAGACACCCTCATCCCTCTCCCCTCAAGGTTTTCTTTTCCGTCATTCCCGAAATCCTTAATCGGGAATCCATTGAGGGAGGCTTTTTCTTCTTCAGTTAGTATTTATGTGTTTGTCTTTTCATATTTTGTCTTTATGTTTTTTGCTTTTTCGGGGTTATGAGGGGGGCGCTGCCCCCTCAAAGATGATACACCCTCACCCTGACCCTCTCCCTTCGAGAAAGAGGGGAAAGCATAAAGAGTCTCCCTGGAAAGACAAGAAAGAGAAGATGGTGTCTTCCCAGAAGGGAGGAATTCAGGAGAAGCAAGGAGAGAGGTCATTGCGAGTTCGTCGCATCAATTATACGTGGCAATCTCAAGTTTTTAGCATGATGTAATTGCTTTTTATGGTTTACTATACGCGGTAGTTTTAGCGAGAAATAATTTATGATAAAATGGCATTCAAAATTTTTTGAGGAGACTGTTATGCTGGGCATTGACTTAGGTGCTTATTCTATTAAATTTTGTCTGACCCGGAAAAAGGGAGAGGTTTTTGAACCACTCTGGTTAGGAGAGATGTTTTTTGGTGTTCATCCTCCATCGGGAGGAGCAATTAAAGAGAGAAGCGTTTTACTGGATAACTTGCAAAAATTTTGGCAGAGATATCGCTTACCAAGAAGAGCGGCGGTCTCTTTTTACCATTCGCAGATGATAGTGCAAAATATTTCTTTACCAGAGATTCCGGAAAAGGAAATAGTAAATGCCTTGTATTGGGAAGTAGACTCCATCATTAGCGGAGAGGATGATTTTCAAATCGGCTGGCAATCTTTAGGAAAAAAAGAAGGACAACAGGAAATTCTCTTTGCTGCTTCTCCCTCTTTGATAGTGGAGGAATATCTTAGTCTTTTTCGTCAGGTAGGGATAGAAGTGGAGGCTCTGGAGCCGCAAATATTGAGTTTAACCCGGGGATTTTTGAGCTTACATCCTGATTTGGCCGATTCTTCTTTTTTGTTGCTCGATTTAGGCTTTTGCAAGGGGGAGATTATATATTTTTCCGGCGGAAAGCTGCTCTTTTCCCGTTGTTTTAACTGGGGTCTGGAGCGAGTGTGGCATTATCTGGAAAAGAAATTCAACTTTTTGCCGGCAGAAATGGTGGATCTTTTTAACCGAAGCACTACTGGAGGAAACCTTCCTTATCAGTTAGAAAAAGCTCTTTCTAAGGTGAGTGAAGAACTGGTGATTGAACTCAGGCGGTCTCTTTCTTTTTTACAGTCTGAATTCGGCTCAGGTCCCGATCAGCACCTTTTTTTGAGTGGAGGAGGAGCTCGGATTCCCTTCCTCCGGCAAATTCTAACCGAAGGCCTCCCCCTAACTATTGAGAGAATCACCTCTGTAGTGGTAGAAAAAGAATTTCCGGGGGAAATTTATCTGGGAGCTCTGGGAGCATCCCTGTGGAGTTAAAGTCAGTTTACCCGGTTAAAATTAACCTTTTACCCAGCCGGTATATAGTTAGAAGAACTCCCAACTGGTTGCGCTTATTTTTTATAGTGATTCTCATTTGTTTCTCCTTTTTCTCCTTTTTCTTTTACATTAACCTCAATATTAAAACTTTATCTTTAGAGAGCGATATAGAATCTCTTGGGCTGAGGTTAACTAACCTCCGGGAGAGAGAAAGAAGAATGGAGGCAGTGCAGGCTCAGATAAAGGTGGAGGAAGAGAGGGTGAATACTTTGAAATATTTGGTTCAGAGCGAGCCTGATTGGCTGAAAATTGCATATACTATAGGGGAGTGTATGCCGCCGGACCTCCACTGGGAGCAAGCCAGTTTTGACCTCGTTTCCTTCAGTTGCCAGGGGCGGGTTTATAGCATCCTTAGCTTAGCTCAGTTTATCCGTTCTCTTGACCAGCACCGGGACCTTTTTCCGGAGGTTGATTTTAACTCTTTAACTCTTGAGGAAGGGGGAATTTACCGTTTTGAACTATCGGGGAGGCTTGGGGGGCCATGAATTGGGAAAAAAACTGGCCGATTCTTCTTTTGATTTGGGCCGGAATATTGATCGGCTTTTTTTGTCTGGTGCTGATTCCCGGAGGAGAAAGATTGGAAAATTTAAGGGAGGAAAAAAAGAGCCTGGAAGCCCAGGAGCTTGTCCTGGATAGGAAAGCGAGAAATTCAGAAGAACTGGAGAAGAGGTTGACGGAGCTCCGGGCGGCGGCTTCACTTTTAGAGGCGCGGTTACCAGAGGAGAAGGAAATTGCCAACCTGCTTTTAATGGTTGAAAATTCTGCTCTGCGTTCCGGGATAGAAGTCCAATCCTTGCGACCTCAACCCCGGGCTACGCAAAAAGATTCTGATAAATCCCAACCTGATTATCTTGAGGCATCATTTGAGGGTAAATTCATGAGCGACTATTATGGATTTATCTCTTTTCTTAATTTTCTCCGCCAATCTCCCCGCTTAATTCAGGTAAAGAATTTTAACTTGGAGGAGGATAAAAATGGCAATTTAGCGATTGCAGTGGGGCTTTCTACTTATGTGTTTTCTCAAGGAGCGGCCAGGTGAGAAGTCGAGATTTCTACTGGGTGCTGGCTTTGATAGCCAGTGTGGGGTTTCTGGCCTTTTTGGGCTTTCAGCTCTGGCAAAAATTGAATTTTCAGGAAGAGAGCAATCTGCTGGCTTTGTCTCCTGCCCCTTCTCCGGTTACCTCCTCTTCAAGTTTGGAGGAAATCAAAGAAGAGGAGCTGTTTCTTGCCAGTTACCCGGAGCAAGAGTTGAGCAACTTTCGGAATTTATTCCGGCCGGTAGCTCCGGTTGCAGAAGAGCAGCTGGTGATCTCAACCGAGGGATATGAAGAGGAAGCGACTTTTCTCCCACCGCAAGAAGTTGTTTTATCTCCGGCAGTCGTAGAAGAGGAACCTCTTCCCCCTATCCGGCTGCAAGGGGTGGTAGTTTCCGGCGCTCGGCAGGCAGTGATAGTAGAAGTAGGAGGAAAAATTCAGATTTTGACCAATGAAAAAAACTCGTCATCTAAGATAAAATTAATTAAAACAGAAGGGGAGGAAGTGGTATTAAGTTATGAGGGGAGGGAAATCAGATTAACTCTGGAAGAGTAACCCGGACAGCGATTTTAGTTTTCTTTTTTCTGACTTTTTTTTCAGGTAGCGTTTTAGCCTTGGAACTGCAGGATTTTTTCTGGCGGGCAGATGAGGAAATTATCAAACTCACTTTTAAATTCACCGAGGGGGCAAGCTGGGTGGAGTCTTCCCCTGACCCCTATCATATTGTAGTGGACATTGAAGGAGCAACCAACGGCCTTGATTATGACCAGCGACCTATGGGGGTTGGTCCTCTGCGCAATATTATGTTTGTGGAACGGGAGGGTAAGCTTCGCTTCTGGGTGGAGCTCCGGGAAAAAGTGGAATATGAGCTGTACGATGAAGCTGGGGGCCGCCTTTTGAGTCTGATTTTGCACTTACCTCCTGGGAGAGGAGAAGGGCAGCTGTTTTCCTTCGATTTTCGGGAGGCGGAGGTGAAGGATGTTTTGCTCGCTTTGGGAAAGGCCGCCGGAGTGAACATGGTAGTGGACGACTCGGTTACCGGCAAAATAAGTGTTTCTTTTGAAAACCTCACTTTTGACCAGGCTCTGGGCTATATTATGACCATGAAAGGTTTGGGCCAAGTGAAACTGGGCAACAACCTGGTGGTGGCCGAGCGCAGTGTGCTGGAGGAAAACTTCGCTTTGCTGGAGACTCGCCGATTTGAGCTAAAACACATTGACCCGGAGAAAGCGAAAGAAACGCTTGCCTTGGTGATACCGGAGGCGGGTCGGATAGTGGTGGATGAATCCTCCCGGGCAGTTATAGTGAAAGGGAGAAAAGAGGAACTAAACCAGGTAGAAAAGATGTTGAAAGAAATAGACCTCCCGCTGGAGACTAAAACTTTTTATCTCGCTAATAATCTCTATTCCGAAGAGGAGGAATTGGTGAGGATAAAGGAACTGCTTAAAATCATTATTTCGGAAGAGGAAAGGATAGGGTTTAACCTGGAACAACAGGCGATAGTAGTGAGGGGCACCCCAGAAGAGCTGGCGGCTGTTCACGAACTCATCTCCACTCTGGACCGCAAGCGGCCACAGATTATGATTGATGTGAAACTGGTGGAGATTGACCGGGGGAAAGTAAAAGACCTGGGATTTACCTGGGAAGTGGGAGGAACGGCCGGAGCAATTACCTTTGGTGAACTTTCCTTAGGGGGGACGATGGAGCGGCAAGACCTGGTAGAAGTAACCCTGAACGCTCTCACCCGGGAGAACAAAGCCCATCTGGTGGGTAACCCTCGAGTTTTAACCCTGAGTGGGGAGACGGCCACCATCAATGTGGGTGACCGGGTTCCTTATCGTAATATTCAGGGGGTAGACGAAGAAGGGAAGATAGTTCCTGGTGGGGTGGAGTTTCTGGATGTGGGAGTGAATCTGGAAGTCACTCCGCTTTTAACCGCCGAGCAGATGATATTGGTTCATGTTAAACCGGAGGTGAGTTCCTCTTTTGAAAGAGAATATTACCTTGCCGGACAACGTTATACTGACCCGCAAGTCAAAACTCGCTCGGCCGAGACCACTGCTCGTTTGCGAAGCGGGGAAACCCTGGTAATTGGAGGATTGATCAGGAGCGAAGATATCGAAAATATAACTCATATCCCTATCCTGAGTGAAATTCCTATGATTGGCGAGCTGTTCACTTTGCGCAATAAAGCCCACCAGGAGACGGAACTGGTAATTTTTCTCACACCTCATATTATTGAATACTAAGGGGGGAATAACTTGCAAAAGAAAAAATTCTGGGGGGCAGTTGTTTTTATTTTGCTTTTCGTTACTGGCCTTTCGGGATGCCAGTGGTTTGCCGACAACCCGATGTTTCCGCAGGCGAAATTTATGGTTACCAGTGAACCCACCCATCTGGCTCCCGGTGAGGAAGAAAGAATAGTTACCGTTAATTTTCAGCCTATAAACAAAGTGGGGGCGAGGCTGTCAAAATGTACCATCATTTATAAAAAACCGGAAGGGACGGTTATTCCCACCCTCACCCGTTCTTTGGTTTTGAACCTGACCATTTATGACCCAAACTGGACCGCTGCCGGAGCGTCGATGGTAGTTACTGAGGCCACCTCGGTAGAGATAGAGGTGCTGGACATTAAAACCGAGGGCTATTTAAAGAGTAATAAAATACCGCTGGTAGTTGCCGAGTTAATTTTCTCGGGCGAAGATTTAGCCGGACATCCTTTAGAGCTATCTACCGAAGTTTTCGTCCAGGCCTTTGTGGGGCTCATTCAACAAGAGGATATTACTATTCATGTTTACTGTTTGCCTCCAGTAACTGAAGGCGATTCTACTTCCCTGGAAGATGGGAGCACTTGCGCTGCTTCTGGAGGCGAAGCTTATATGGCAGTAGATATTAAAGACCCTCAACTGGTTAGCAAAGTGGAATATTCGCTGGATGGCAAATCTGCTGGCTCTGACACTACCCCTCCTTTTGTGTCCCGGCGAGTTTCGGTAACGAGCTGCGATGGAATTCTGGCACAAGCGGTAGTGTATGATATTTTTGGTAACTATACGGTAAAATCAGTAAAATTCGGAGAAAAAGAGTAAGAAGGGGAATAACAAAGCCACGCTTTTTCGTTTGCTGAAAATAATAGTAAAATTTATATATCAGTCTACTTATGGAGAGATCAGTTATCCTAAGTCAGGAAAAACGTTGGGGGAGCCTGGGGGGTAGTCTATTTTATCCTAAGCAGAGCTGGAAGAGAGCCTTATTGCTTCTTGAGACGGATCCGAAAAGTTACCTTTTGTATTTTGTCTTATATTTTATAAATTATCCTTGTTTTTAAGTTTTGACTCTCCTTTTAACTTTGATTACCGAATTTTCTGAACCATATTCGTTGGTAACTCGCGGGGCGGAGGGGTCGGTGTACCATTCTCCATCTACCAGGTAGCGGTATTCATATTGTCCGTAAGGGAGAGTGAGGGTAGTGCTCCAGTGCCCTTTCTTGGTTTTACGCAAGGGACAAGCCTGGGTGTCCCACCCATTAAAACTTCCTGTAACAAAGACACTCTTTGCCTCTGGGTAATCGATTTTAAAGGTAACTCTCGGCATTTTATTTCCTCCTTTACTACAAAAAGGTTTTAACCCAAGTTGTAAATTTTACCAGAAAACTCTTCCTGTTTATTATAATACAATTACCCTATAAAGGGCAATAATGGGGGCTTCGCCCCCCTTAAACCCCCCGAAAAGATAAAAGATTAAAAAATAAAAGATTAAAAAATAAAAGATAAATACTAACTGAGGAAGGGAAGGCATCTTCCTCAATAATGGGGGCTTCGCCCCCCCTTATTGAGGGCAATAAGGGGATAATAAGCTCCCTTGGTTTTTCTTGACAAACGTGCTTTATGAATGGTAGTTTTATAGCTAATTAATAAATGAAGAAGGGGGTTTCAGCGAAGTGAAAAAAGTCTTAGGTTTAATTTTGGTTCTGGCTCTTTTAAGCCTGTCTTTCGGAGTGGCTCTGGCTCAAGATACGGTGAAAATTGGAGCTAATCTGGAAATGACGGGTGCGGTGGCTGCCTATGGGCAGATGGTCTGGGAAGGGGTTAACCTGGCTAAAGAAATAAGCGGTGACCAGGTGTTAGGGAAGAATATCGAGCTGGTTTTAGTAGACAACAAAAGTGACCGGGTGGAATCGGCTAATGCGGCTAATCGCCTGATCGATTATGAAAAGGTAGTGGCCATGATTGGACCAGCTATCAGTGGTAGCATGTTGGCCATAGGTCCAATATGTGATGAAAAGCAGGTTCCAGTTATTTCGGCCAGTGCTACCAATCCGCTGGTTACTCAAGACCGCAAGTTTGTTTTTCGGGCTTGTTTCCGGGACGACGACCAAGCAGCTGCGGCAGCTCAGTTTGCTATAGAGGAACTTGCTGCTCAAACAGCGGCAGTGCTTTCTGACATTGCGCAGGACTACTGTGTAGCTCTGGGCAATTTCTTTAAGGAAGCGTTTGAAGAGCGGGGAGGTCAGATAGTAAGTGACCAATATTGTAAAACTGGTGATCAGGATTTTTCAGCTCAGCTGACCACTATTATTAATTCTAACCCCGATGTTCTCTATCTGCCAAACTACTACACCGAGGCTGCTCTTATTTGCAGTCAGGCCCGGGATTTAGGCTTTGAAGGTATGATTCTGGGAGCTGATGGTGCCGACGCTCCCGAGCTGGTTAGCATTGGTGAGGAAGCGGTGGAGGGAGTTTATTTCACTGCCCACGCTGATACCGCTCATGCCATTACCGAAATTGGTGAACAATTCTTCAGTCTCTATCGGGAAAAACATGGAAGAGAGCCCAGTGCTTTTGAGGCTTTGGGAGCAGATGCCTACTTAATCATCATTGATGCGATTAAAAGAGCGGGAGAACTTGACCCGGTTAAAATAAGAGACGCGATGGAAGACACCGAAAACTTAGAAGTGGTGACTGGGATAGTTACTATTGAAAACGGAGACAATAAGAAGCCGATAGTGGTAAAACAAGTTCAAGGTGGGGAGTTTGTTTTCGTAACTACCATTGAATACTGATTTTCTCGTGAGGTTTGTTTTTCTTTACTAAGCCCTAACAAGGTGTCCTTGCCGATCGCAATAGCTTGATTGGCAAGGACACCGGTCTGAGAGAGAAAGCCGGCCTGAAGTTAAAGAAGGGAGCCGGTCTTTTATGAGAGAGGCTAAGCGATGACCTGGGTTACTTTTTTTCAACAGTTGATGAACGGGGTTTCCTTAGGTAGTTTATACGCCCTTTTAGCCATCGGTTACACTTTGGTTTACGGTATTTTAGGCTTGATTAACTTTGCCCACGGTGATGTTTTTATGCTGGGGGCTTATTTTGCTTTTTTTATGATTGCTATTTTTATGCTTCCCTGGTGGTTGGGGGTAATAGTAGGCATTGTTCTTTGCGCTATTGTAGGAATGACCATTGAGCGGGTAGCCTATCGTCCTCTGCGGGATGCACCTCGAATTTCAGCTTTAATCACGGCAGTGGGGGTTTCATTTTTTATAGAGAACTTGGGTTTGGTAACAGTAGGGGCTCGTCCTAAAGGTTTTCCCCGTCCGGATTTGATGAAAAATGTCTATATTTTAGCTGGAGCCCGGATTCATGGAGTTACCCTGTGGGTGCCTATTATAAGTTTAGCTATTTTAGCCGTCCTTCTTTTTATTGTATATCGGACTAAAATGGGAATGGCGATGCGGGCCGTAGCTAAAGACATGGAAGCCACCCGACTCATGGGAGTCAACGTAGACCGGGTGATTCTTTTGACTTTTGCTCTCGGGTCAGCCCTGGCCGGAGCTGGAGGAGTAATGTGGGCTTGTAAATATCCGCAGATTAATCCGCTGATGGGAGTGTTTCCGGGGTGGAAGGCTTTTACTGCCGCTGTAGTAGGAGGAATTGGTAATGTGGTGGGAGCTATGATTGGGGGTTTTATCATTGGAGTGGCCGAAATTATGATTGCCGCTTTCTTTCCCAGTCTCACTGGTTATCGGGATGCTTTTGTGTTTGGAATTTTAATCTTTTTCCTTTTGATTAAACCCAGTGGAATTATGGGGGAAACTCTGAAGGAGAAAGTTTAGTGGATAACAAAATCAAAAGAGACCTGGTTTTAACTTGTCTTCTATTTATTCTTTTGATGCTCGGCACCTGGTTGGCCCAGCTATATCTCAACTCTTATCTGGTCCGAATTTTAAACACCGCCTGTATTTATGTAGTAGTGGCGGTGGGTTATAACCTTATAAACGGGATTACCGGTCAGTTCTCACTGGGGCCTAATGGCTTTATGGCTATGGGGGGCTATACGGTAGCTATTTTGATGCTGCCTCTGGCGCAAAAAGAGCAGGTTTACTTTATTGAACCCTTGATTTATCCTTTTTCTGCTTTTACTTTTCCCTCCTACCTTTTTGGTCTGGCTCTGTTTTTAGGAGGAGTAGTGGCGGCCTTAGCGGCTCTTTTAATTGGTTTTCCCACTCTTCGACTCAGAGGAGATTATTTGGCGATTGCTACTTTTGGTTTTGGAGAAATTATCCTGGTTTTTGCCAATAACCTGATTCCCCTTACTAATGGAGCTTTGGGTATCAAAGGAATTCCCGGGTATACTAATTTATGGTGGACGGTGGGATTGGCTTTTTTGACCGTTTTTTTAGTTAAAAGTTTGGTAAATTCCAGTTTTGGACGGGCATTCAAGGCTATTCGGGAAAACGAAGTGGCGGCTGAGGCTATGGGGATTAACCTTTTCCGCCACAAATTGTTAGCTTTTGTGATAAGTGGATTTTGTGCTGGTGTGGGTGGTGGCTTGTTTGTAACTTTAATTGGGACGGTCTCTCCCTCCCTGTTTACTTTTACCATGACTTTTAACCTTTTAATCATTATAGTCTTGGGAGGATTGGGCAGCATCACCGGCTCGACCATTACGGCGGTTATTTTTGCTTTTCTGCAAGAAATCCTGAGAGAAGTAGAGGCACCGCACACTATTGGTTCTTGGAGTTTACCCGGTATACCCGGCATGAGAATGGTGGTTTTCTCGGCTTTGTTGGTGGTTTTGATGATTTTTTATCGCCGGGGATTGTTCGGGAATAAAGAGCTTTCCTGGCAGTTAGTGATAGATTGGGTGAGCAGGTCGAAAAATGGAAAAGCATAGAGAAAGGGTTCTTTCTTTAGAAAATTTAACCATTATTTTTGGTGGTTTGGTAGCGGTAAACGATTTTTCCCTGGAGCTTTATGCAGGCGATTTGGTGGGTTTAATTGGTCCTAATGGAGCGGGTAAAACCACTGTGTTTAATATGATCTGTGGCCAATATCGTCCCACTCAGGGGAGAATAAATTTTAAGGGAAGGGAAATAGCCGGCTTAAGCCCCGATAGAATTACTGCTCTGGGTATTGCCCGGACTTTTCAGAATATCCGACTTTTCGGTAATCTGTCGGTGCTGGAAAATGTGCTGGTATCTTTTCATGTCAGCCTCAACCAGTCTTTTCTCTCATCCATGTTTTCTCTCCCTTCTTATTTAGCAGAAGAGAAAAGAATGAGGGAAAAGGGAATGCAGCTTTTGGACACTTTAGGTTTGGCTCATCTTTCGCAAGAAGAAGCCCAATCTCTTCCCTATGGTCAGCAAAGACGGTTGGAGATAGCCCGGGCTTTGGCTACCCATCCCTCCCTGCTTCTTTTGGATGAACCGGCAGCCGGGATGAACCCCCAGGAAACCCGGGAATTGATGAGCTTTATTCAGCGGGTACAGGATGATTTTGATTTAACCATTCTTTTGATTGAACATGATATGAAGGTGGTTATGGGTATTTGTGAACGGGTAGCGGTTATGGATTTTGGGGTAAAAATTACCGAAGGTAGCCCGGAAGAGATTCGAAATAATCCTAAAGTAATTGAGGCTTATTTGGGAGCAGAAGATTAAATGGATAATTTAGTGCTGAAGGTGGATGCTTTACAAGCATATTATGGAGGAATCCACGCTTTAAAGGGAATTTCCTTAGAGGTTCCCCGGGGAAAAATTGTGGCTTTAATCGGGGCAAACGGTGCCGGGAAGAGTACCACTTTACGGACTATCAGTGGCCTGGTGAAACCGCGAAGTGGGAAAATTTATTTTTTGGAGGAAGATATTACTACCTGCCTTCCTCATACCATTGTGGAAAAAGGCATTGCCATGGTTCCTGAAGGGCGGAGGATTTTTCCTAATTTAACTGTGATGGAAAATTTAATTTTGGGCTGTTATACCAGAAAAGACCGGGATGGTATCAAGCAGGACTTGGAGTGGGTTTTTAAGCTTTTTCCCCGGTTGAAAGAGAGGACCTGGCAGAAGGGAGGAACTTTGAGCGGAGGAGAACAGCAGATGCTGGCGGTAGCTCGTGGTCTGATGTCTCGTCCTCAACTTCTGATGATGGACGAACCTTCCCTGGGGTTAGCTCCTCTTTTGGTGCGAGAAATTTTTCAGATTATAGAAGAGATAAACCGGCAAGGGACTACGATTTTATTGATTGAACAGAATGCTAAAGCTGCTTTGGAAATTGCCCATTTTGCCTATGTTATGGAAACGGGTAGGATTGCCCTTCAAGGAGAAGGACGGGCACTTCTCCAGAATGAAAAAGTGCAGAAAGTTTATCTGGGAGAAGACTAAGGAGGAGAGGTTTTGTTGTTTTACCGGCCCAGATGGTTTATCGTATTTGTTTTTTTTCTTTTACTGATTCCTAACTTAGCTTTTGCTCAGAATCCCTCAGATGGCTTGGTTTTTTGGGTGCCTCTCCAGGATGTTCCTGACCTGGGAGCGGTGGATTGGGGATTAGCCAGTTTTGTTAAACGGGCTTTAGATGAAGCAGAGGCAGCCGGAGCCGAAACAGTGGTTTTCGAAATTGATACTTTTGGCGGTCGAGTGGACGCTATGCTTTTTATCAAGGACGCCATTTTTGCTTCCCCCTTGCGGACGGTTGCCTTTGTTAACAACAAAGCCTGGTCAGCAGGAGTATTTATTGCCTTGGCTTGCGAAACAATTATCCTCACTCCCGACGCTACTATGGGAGCAGCTGAACCCAGAAGTGGGACACCACAGGAGGTAGAACAACCTGACCCTAAAACTGTTTCGGCCATTCGGGCTCATATTGAAGCGTTGGCAGAGGCACGGGGGAGAGACCCTTTACTATTTGCCTCTATGGTAGATCGTAATTTGCAGATTGAAGGTTTGGTGGAAGCAGGAGAACTCTTAACCCTCCGTCCATCCGAAGCGCTCGAATGGGGAGCGGCGGATTCAGTAGCAGCTAACCGGCAGGAGTTACTTGAACAGCTCGGTTTAACCGGACCGGTAAAAGAGCTTTCCCCTTCCTGGTCAGAAACTCTGGCGCGGGTGGTGACCCATCCAACTATATCTTCTCTGCTTATCATTTTGGCTATGGGGGGTATTTTACTTGAATTGTTGAGCCCGGGGTTTGGCGTGCCGGGTGCGGTAGGACTGGCGGCCCTTTTTCTTTTTTTTGGTGGTCGATATCTGGCCGGGTTAGCCGGTTTAGAACCCTTGATTTTCTTTCTGGTAGGAATGGCTCTTTTAGTACTTGAGCTTTTTATTCCTGGATTTGGAGTGGCCGGCATTTCAGGTATGGCCCTGTTAATAGTTTCTTTATACTTTGTTCTACGGGCAACTAACATCTTGTTTTGGCAACAGGCTTTATACCAGCTTTTACTCTATTTAGCCTTGATGGGGGGAGTATTCCTGGTTATTTTAGCGTCGCTGCCTCAGAGCCCTATATGGCAGCGATTGGGTTTAAAAACAGAGATAACCGGTAAGGCTTACCAGCCGGAGGAGGCTCCTACCGAGTCCTCTTTCGACTTTTTGATTGGAAAAGTGGGAGTGGCCAGAAGCAGCCTTCGTCCTTCTGGAATAGTGGAGGTGGAGGACAGGCGATGGGATGCTATAACGGAAGGAGATTTTATTGAAACCGGCACTCGGGTGCGGGTGGAAAAAGTGCGGGGAACTACTTTAGTGGTAAAACCGGAGAGAGGAGGATAAAAATTGGATTTTTTAAGTTATTTAGTTCCGGCGATTATAGTAGTAATAATTTTGATAGTTTTTTTCTCCCTGGTTCCTTTAGGGCTTTGGATTTCAGCTTTGGCGGCCGGGGTGAAGGTGGGTATCTCTACCATGATTGGTATGCGCTTGCGGCGAGTGACCCCTGCTTCCATTGTTTTACCCTTTATCAAGTCTACCAAAGCTGGATTGGATTTGGATGTGGGGCTGCTGGAAGCCCATTACCTGGCTGGGGGGAATGTGGACCGAGTGGTAAATGCCCTGATTGCAGCTGAGCGGGCTGGGATTCCTCTTTCTTTTGAGCGAGCCTGCGCGATTGATTTAGCAGGGCGAAATGTTTTGGAAGCAGTACAGATGAGCGTTCTACCTAAGGTAATTGAAACTCCGGTAGTAGTAGCGGTGGCCAAAGACGGGATCGAACTTAAAGTGAAAGCCCGGGTTACCGTACGAGCTAACATCGATCGCTTGGTGGGGGGTGCAACTGAAGCTACTATAATTGCCCGGGTGGGAGAAGGAATAGTTACCACCATTGGTTCTTCCCTTTCCCATAAAGCAGTACTTGAAAATCCAGACAGCATTTCTCAGACAGTTTTAGAAAAAGGCTTAGATGCGGGAACGGCTTTTGAGATTCTCTCCATTGATATTGCTGATATAGATGTTGGTCAAAATATAGGAGCCCGTCTCCAGGCTGATCAGGCTGAAGCTGACAAAAGAGTGGCCCAAGCAAAAGCGGAAGAAAGAAGAGCCATGGCAGTGGCTCGGGAACAGGAGATGAAAGCTTATACTCAGGAGATGAGAGCTAAAGTGGTAGAGGCGGAAGCCGAAATCCCTCGAGCTTTATCTCAGGCCCTCAGAGAAGGAAAACTGGGAGTTTTTGACTACTACTCGCTCAAAAATTTGCAGGCCGATACCCAGATGAGAGATAGCTTTGGTCAGGAGGAAAGGAAAAAGAAAGATGAAGAAGATTAACCGGGGTCAAAGCGGTGAACATCAAAGAGAGAGAAAAAGGCTTGAAGGCAGCCCCGGGCAGTGGTACCTGGTGCATGAGCTGCTTTCTCCTCCTCTGAGTGTACGGACTCATCCTTATTTAAAGCAAAGCAGGCTAAAAGAGTGGGGAGACTTTCGCAGCAATTGATTTTGGGTTATCCCCTTTTTTCGGAGGAAGAAAAGGGTTAGAATGTAATTTATCTCCTTGAGCTCTTGCTTTTGGGGTTTAAGGTGGTTAAAAATATTTTTTTATCATCTTCTCTCCTTTGATGGGAGGGGTTCTGTTTTCATTGTTATGTGGTGCGAAGCAGCATGGGGGTCTATCCTGTAAACGGCAATAATGGGGGCTTCGCCCCCCTTAAACCCCCCGAAAAGATAAAACAAATACAAAAAAGCTTAAAAAGATAAATACTTACTGAGGAAGAAGAACACTTCC
>JASGLU010000002.1 GCA_030156825.1 Candidatus Atribacteria bacterium
TTAGTTTTTCTCTTTTAATCTTTGTTTTTGGGGGTTATTAGGGGGGTCTTTTCCCCCTGATAGTGAGGAAAGTGTTTTCCTTTCCTCAGTTGTCTTTTATGTATTTTCTTTACGTTTTTTGTATTTTTTGTTTTTCGGGGGTAATAGGGGGTTTACCCCCTATTACTGAGGAAAGTGCCTTTCTTCCTCAGTTGTATTTTAATCTTTGTTTTTGGGGGTTATTAGGGGGGTATTTTCCCCCTGATAGTCGGGGTTATAAGGGGGCAAGCCCCCATTATTGCCATAAGATAGTGAAGGGAGTTGAAAAACATCATATGAACCAGGTAGTGGGAGATTTACATATTCATACCCTGGCTAGTGGTCATGCCTACAGTACTGTTTGGGAAATTGCCCAGGTGGCTAAAAAGGAAAAAATGGAAATAATTGGTATTTCTGATCATGGTCCGAGTATGCCGGGGGCTCCCCAGGCTATGTACTTTGAAGCTCGGGGTCATTTTCCTCGGGAAATAGAGGGAATAAAAATGTTTATGGGGGCGGAAGTAGATATCGTTGATAAAGAGGGAAAATTAGACTTGCCTGATAGGGTCTTAAAAAAGCTGGATTATGCTATCGTTTCTTTCCATCCCCAGGTTTTTCTCGGACTTTCTTTAGAAGAGAATACGGAAATTTTGCTTCGGGTTTTAGACCACCCCTGGGTGGAAATCGTAGCTCATTTAGGTAATCCTAAATATCCAATAGATTACCAGGCGGTAGTTAAAAAAGCGGTAGCTTGTGGCAAGTTGATCGAAATCAACAACAGTTCTTTTTCTATCAGTCGGAGAGGAAGCGCAGAAAACTGTCAGCAGATTGCTCTGGCAATGAAAGCCGAAGGAGGCAAGCTAATGGTTACCAGTGATGCCCATTATTGTGGAGAAGTGGGTAACTATGAAGATGCACTGGATATGTTAAGGGAGATTCAGTTTCCTGAGGAAAGAATAATTAATCTTTCCCGAGAGAAGTTAGAGGATTTTCTTCAACAATCTATAAATCGGAGGAGGCAAAGATGACGGCTACTATTATCGATGGTAAAGCGGTTTCCAACCAAATCTTGGAGGAACTAAAAGCAGAAGTGGACCTTCTACGGGAGAAGGGGCAGCAACCGGGTTTGGCGGTTATTTTGGTGGGAGATGATCCGGCAAGCCAGGTATATGTGAGGAATAAAGAGAGAGCCTGTAAAAAGCTGGGCATTTTTTCCTCTAAGTATTGTTTGCCTGATACTACCCCCGAGGAAGAGCTTATTCAGCTTATCCAAAAGTTAAATCGAGATCCTAATATTCATGGCATTTTGCTCCAACTTCCTCTTCCCCAGGCTATCGATGAAAAAAAGGTGTTGGATTATATTTCTCCTAACAAAGATGTGGATGGCTTCCATCCTTATAATTTAGGCCGATTGCTGGCGGGGGATCCGATTTTTCTTCCTTGTACCCCTCAAGGAGTGCAGGAGCTACTTGTTCGATACCAAATCCCTATTGAAGGGCAAAATGTGGTTATCGTTGGTCGCAGTAATATCGTAGGTAAACCGTTGGCTATGATGTTGGTTCAAAAAGCCAAGGCAGCCAATGCTACCGTTTCCCTTTGTCACACTCGAACCAAAAACTTGAAAGAATTCACCAGCCGGGCTGATATTTTGATAGTTGCTTGCGGAAAGGCTCGGATGGTAACAGCTGATTTGGTTCGTCCGGGGGCAGCGGTTATTGATGTGGGTATTAACCGAATAGATGGAAAGTTGGTAGGGGATGTTGATTTTGAACAAGTGTCCCAAATAAGTTCTTTTATTACCCCGGTTCCAGGCGGAGTAGGGCCTATGACCATTGCTATGCTGATGAAAAATACTATCAAAGCAGCTAAGCGATTTTGGGAGGGAGAAGCGACTTCTTTCTCTTTTTGAGAATGGTTAGGTTGAATTATAAATGTGATAGGGGGTGGTGTTTTGCTCATCGGAGTTATTGCTGATACCCATATACCCGACCGTGAAAAACAGCTGCCATCAGCGGTGCTCGACCTTTTTTCTCGGGTGTCTTTGGTACTGCATGCGGGCGATTTTACCACTGAAGAGACGTGGGTGGCGATTAAAAATCAGACCCAGCTGAGGGCAGTACGGGGAAATATGGACCAACCAGAGTTAAAGCAAAAGTTGCCCCCAAAAGAAGTTTTTTCTATAGAAGGAGTGAAAATCGGACTTATCCACGGAACAGGATCGCCTTTGGGGATAGTTCAGCGGGTACGGGCGGCTTTTGCCGGAGAAGAGGTGAATCTTGTGGTTTATGGTCATACTCATCAACCTCAAAAGGAGTGGGTAGAAGGAGTATTATTTTTAAACCCGGGAAGCCCTACCGACAAGGTTTTTGCTCCCTTTAATTCCTTCGCTATAGTTGAACTCCAGGAAGGACAAATTATAAAAGCGGAAATTATTCCCTTAAAATGAGGTGATTATTTTGGCCGAACGAATTTATCTGAATTTTATTTGGCATATGCATCAACCTTTTTATTGGAACGCCGAAGAAAATTTATTCGATTTTCCCTGGGTCAGAACTCATACTACTAAGGATTACTGTTTTATGGCTAAGATTCTTAAACAATTTCCTGCGGTTAAAATGACTTTCAATTTTTCCCCCTCCCTTATTCGGCAGTTTACGCTTTACTTAGAAGGGAAAGAAGATAAGGTAATGCAATTAGCGAAAAAGAAGGCGCAAGACCTTACTCCGGAAGAGAAGAAGTCGGTTTTGGAGCGATTTTTCCTGGCTCCATCTGTCAAACAGACCGAGAACTGGCCTCGGTTTTTAGAGCTTAAAAACAAAGCCGGTGAAGGTGTTGCTACTTTCGATACTCAAGATTTCTTAGATTTACAGATAATCTACCAATTACTCTGGTTTGACCCGCTTACCATAGAGGAAAACCGTCGATTAAAACAGCTGGTTGTTCAAGGGAAAAACTTTGAGGAGCAGGATAAGGAAGTGTTATGGGAAGCTACCAAGCAATCATTTAGAACGGTAGAACCTCTTTATCGAGAGTTAATGGAGAAAGAGCAGATAGAAATTGCTACCTCTCCTTTTTATCATCCTATTCTTCCTCTTTTAATAGATAGTAAAGTGGGAGCTCAATCCAACCCTGGTTTGACTTTACCGGAAGAAAACTTTTCCTACCCGGAAGATGCTGTGGCTCAAATTAGAAGGGCCTTGGATTTCACCCGGGAGTTTTGGGGGAAAGCTGCACTTGGGATGTGGCCTTCGGAAGGAGCGGTAAGTGAAGAGGCTCTTTCTATCATGGTTGATCAAAGCTTAAGCTGGAGCGCCAGTGGGGAAGAAGTACTTTATCGCTCTTTGGCTAAAGAAATTCAGCGCGACGGGGAGGGACTTATTCAATCTCCGGAAATCCTTTACTCTCCTTATGCTTTTTCTGGAAAAACTGGAAAAATCGGGCTTTTTTTCCGGGATCGCTTTTTATCTGATTTGATTGGTTTTGAATACCAATACTGGGATTCTAAAGAAGCAGCCCAGGACCTGATAGAAAAAATTAGAAAGATTAAACTCTCCCTGCCAGATGAGGGTCAGTTTGTGGTAACTATTATTTTAGATGGAGAGAATGCCTGGGAATACTATCCCAACAATGGGCTTTACTTTTTAACCGAACTTTATCAGACTATAGCTGAAAGTCCGGACTTAGTCCCGATAACCCCTTCTCAGCTGAACGAACAAATTTCCTCTTTTCCAGAATTATCCCAGGTAGTTCCCGGTTCCTGGATTTTCGGTTTGTTAGATACCTGGATTGGTCATCCTCAAAAAAACCAGGCCTGGAATAGCCTTGCCCGGGTAAGAAAAGAGTGGGAAAAAGAAAAAGAGCGAGTGGCTTCTGTTTCTCCTGGGGTAGTAGAACAAATTTGGGACCTACTTTATCAGGCAGAAGGGAGCGACTGGTTTTGGTGGTTGGGGGAAGATAATCCTTCTTCAGAGAAGCTGGCTTTTCAGAACCACTTTTCTTATTTAGTCCAAGAAGTCTGGAAAAAGATGGGAAAAAAGGAAGAAATAAAGGTGTTTTGAGTTAAATAAAGATAAAGATGAATTATTTACTAAGGGGGGAAGTTATGTATCGAATACCTGTTCTGGCTATGGTTTTAGCGGGAGGAGAAGGGAAGAGATTGGATGTTTTATCTGAAAAAAGAGCTAAACCGGCCGTGCCTTTTGGTGGTAAATATCGGATAATCGATTTTTGTTTGAGTAATTGCGTTAATTCGGGAATTTATTCGGTGGGGGTGCTTACCCAGTACAACCCTCGCTCCCTGCACGATCATATTCGGACCGGTAAGGCTTGGGATCTGGACCGGATGAATGGTGGCATTTTTCTGCTTCAGCCCTATATCAGCGATGAGGTAACCCGCTGGTATCGAGGGACAGCTGATGCCATTTACCAAAATCTTCGTTTTGTTCACGATATGAACCCTCAAATGGTTCTGATCCTTTCGGGAGACCATGTCTACAAAATGGATTACAGGCGATTGGTCGATTTCCATATTCAACATGAAGCTGACCTTACTGTCTCGGTAATAAGAGTGCCTTGGGAGGAAGCTCATCGATTTGGAATCTTGGAAACCGATGAGCAAAATCGAATAATAAGTTTTGAAGAAAAACCAGACCAGCCAAAGAGCGACTTAGCCAGTATGGGGATTTATCTTTTCAAGCGAGAAGTATTAGAAGAAGAGGTGAAAAAAGAAGCACTTAAAAAAGAGACCACTTTTGACTTTGGAAAAGATATATTACCCAGGGTTATTGCCGAGAGAAAAGTTTTTGCCTTTCTGTTTAAAGATTACTGGAAAGATGTGGGGACTATAGATGCTTACTGGGAAGCCAACATGGAACTCTTAGAAGGGTTTCCTCCTTTAAATTTGTTTGATCCCAACTGGCCTATATATACCCCAACCGATGACCGGCCTCCGGTTAAGATGGGACGAGAGGCACAGGTGGAAAAGAGTATATTAGGAAGTGGGGCAATCATTAACGGTAAAGTTCAAAATTCTATCATATTTGGTGGGGTGTATTTGTCTGAGGAAGCGGTAGTGCGGGATTCCATTATAATGAATGATTGCTTTATCGGTAAAAATGCCATTTTAGAGCGGGTGATTTTAGACAAAATTGTTCGAATTGAAGATAACTGTCGGGTGGGATTTGATGACCTTGCGACTGATCATTTTTCTCCTGATGTCTTAAAAAAGGGTTTGACGGTGATCGGAAAAAATTCTCATCTTCCTGCCAACACGGTAGTGGGTAGGAATTGTCGAATAGGAACTGACTTTCGCCCTCAGGATTTCCTTAGTAACTACATATCAAGCGGGAAAAGCTTGATAAAAAATGAAAAGGAGGCACTTACGTGAGGAAATTTAATTTTATTTTCCTTTTAGCTGTATTGGGTATCGGAATTGCCAGTCCGATTCTTGGTGCGCAAGTTTTTGAATTTGAGGTCTCTCCAGCTGAAGTACGCTCACTTGACCGCTTAACCGTTTCTCCTTTTATTTCAATAACTCCCGACAAGGGAGATTTGGCTACTTATTTTGTAGGGGAAACTATTGTTTTAAATTACAGAAGTGATCGCAGAGGGTATGTGAGCATTTTTGACTATCTTCCTTCCGGTAAGGCCCGAATACTGCGAAATAATGAGCCTATTTCCCCTGGTTTTGAACGGACTTTGCGGGGGACTGTTTCTGAACCGGAGGGTACGGAAAAATTTTTAATGGTGGTTACTTCCAGAGTTATTCCCGACCGATTGCTGATAGAAGCGATGACAAACCCATCCCGGATCCTGGAAATTTTAGGTGAAGACACTTTGATAAACCAATGTACTATTCAAGTAGCTCAAAGAAGGGCTAAATCCCCTACCTTTATCCGTTTTGACCGTTTGCCGGCTGAAATCTCTTCAGGTAGTAAGGTTCGACTAAGTGCTACTCTTACCGATGCTGAGGGGCGGGCCTTGGTTAATCGAGAGGTACGCTGGGAGGTTAATCAGGGAACGGTAGATCAACCTTTAACTGTAACCAACTCTTTTGGTCAAGTTGAAGTTTGGTTTTATGCCCCATCGGTGACAGAACCAACCTATGTTTACCTTCGAGCTTCCTTTCCTGGTGACCATATCTATCAGGAATCTTATGCTGAGATTGAACTTCAGTTAATTCCTCAAAAAATCAAAACTTTTTTAAGCCTTACTCCTCAAAGTTTTCATTTAGCAAGTGGTGAGTCTTTGGATTTTGAAGTCTATTTAGAAGATGCTCAGGGGGAGGCGGTTGCAGATCGGAGTATCCTTTGGAGTGCTAATGTGGGAAGCTGGGAAAAAGAAATAACCTATACCAATTCTCAGGGAAAAGCCAGTAATCGCTGGTTTGCCCCTATGGTGGAAACCTCTCAGACGGTAGAGTTGAAGGCCGAGTTTGCTGGAGTAAGGAATCTCTTACCCGCTCAAGGTTTTGCCTTGGGGACGGTTAGTCCAGTACAAGTTTATAGCGGAAAAAGCTATTATATCTTAGATTTCAGCAGTGGCCAAGTAGATACTAATTTTGATAGTATTTTTTACCAGGGAGACCTGGTAAGCGGTTTTGCTTTGAATCCAGCTCAGACTTTGGCCTTGAAGAAAGGCGAGGTTTTAGAATTAGATTTTACCCTGACCCAACCAGTAAAAAGAGGAGCTTTGTATCTGTGGGGTAAGTCTGATAGCCCGGCTAAAATAACGATTTATCTCAATCAACAACCTATCTTTTCCAGTCCGACAGCGGAAGGGATTATTTCTCCCTTGGAGACTAATGTAATATATTTAACCGATTACCTTTACTTGGGCAGAAACCGGTTAAAAATTGAAGCTTGGCCTGAACACGCGGCTGGGGCTTTCCTAATCCAGAGAATATTAATCGTATTTTAATTGGGGAGGATGAACGAATTGGCAAAGGAGACCGAATTTGTTTGGGAAGAGTTCCAAAATTTGTCGGAAGATTTGCAGAAGTTTATGGAACATATATTGAAAAAGAATTATAATTTTTTGGTGTTTTCTGATCCTACCTGGAAACCGGCCTGTGATTTGTTTGAAACTGCTACCCATTTTGTAATTCTGGTAGAACTGGCTGGAGTATCTCCTCAAGAAGTTGAAGTATTCGCCCAAGGCAAAAAGGTGGTTATAAAAGGGGAGAGGAAGGATCCTTCCTCTCTTCCTAAGAAGAGTTACTATCAGATGGAAATCAGTTTCGGTCCTTTTTATCGGGAGATTGATTTGCCAGGGGAGATAAGGTCGGATGCTGTCCAGGCTCGGTTCCGAAATGGTTTTCTAATTGTGGAATGTTTGAAAAAAGAAAGTCAATGGGAGAGAAAAATACCGATAGAGTAGACAGGAGGGACACAGATAGATGATGACTGACCAATTATGGCTGATTGAAACTGACTCAATAAGCAAAGAAGATGATCAGTCTGTTGCCCAGGCAACGGCAGAAAAAGAGGAATCTGATTTTCCAGAAGTTATTCCTATTCTCCCATTAAAGGATAATGTACTTTATCCAGAAGTGGCTCTTCCTTGGGTGGTGCAAGGAGAAAAATGGGTCCAGCTGGTAAACCAAGTAGTGTTGGGCAATCGATTAGTGGGAGTGGTCACCCCTAAAAAGTCGTTTGACCCGGAGGGTCCTTTGTCCCCGGAAGACTTTTACCCAGTTGGAGTAGTAGGAAGAATCTCCCGCATGCTGAAGCTTCCGGAGAATGCGGTTCAGGTTCTGGTTTTTGGTCTTAATAAGTTTGAAATTTTAGACTGGGTTCGGTGGGAGCCTTATCCTCTGGCTCGGATACGCTTAATCCAGGAAGAAGAAAATATAACCGATGAAGTAGAGGCTTTAATGCGTAATGTTGTGAGTTTGTTCCAACAAGTGGTGGAATTGGCTCCCTATCTTCCCAAAGAAGTTTATATAGCGGCTATTAATATCAAAAAACCTTCCCGTTTAGCTCATTTTGTAGTTTCTAATTTGAACTTGGAAGTGGCAACCAAGCAGGAAATTCTGTCCACTTTTGATTTGGTGGAAAGATTGAAAAAAGTGACCGCTATTTTAACCCGGGAACTGGAAATTTTGCAGATTGGGAACAAAATCCAGTCTCAGGTACAAGAGGAAATGGCTAAAACTCAAAGAGAATATTTCCTCCGGGAACAACTCAAAGCTATCCAGAGAGAACTGGGAGAATTAGACGAAAAATCAGCCGAAATTAACCAGCTGAGAGAGCAGATTCAAAAAGCCTCTCTTCCTCCAGAAGTAGAAGCGGAAGCGGAACGGGAATTAGAACGCCTTTCCCGTATTTCTCCTGCTTCGGCTGAGTATCCGGTAATTCGTAACTATTTGGACTGGTTGATAGAATTGCCTTGGAATAAATCCACCGAGGACAACCTGGACATCGACCAAGCAAAACAAGTTTTAGACGAAGACCATTACGACTTAGAAAAGGTAAAAGAACGGATTTTAGAGTATTTAGCCGTGTGTAAACTGCGAAAAAGCATTAAAGGTCCAATTCTTTGTTTTGTAGGCCCTCCCGGAGTGGGGAAAACCTCTTTGGGAAAATCAATCGCTCGGTCTTTGTCTCGGAGTTTTGTTCGGATCTCTTTGGGAGGTATCCGGGATGAAGCGGAAATTAGGGGGCACCGCCGGACATATGTGGGAGCTCTCCCGGGAAGGATAATTCAAGGAATAAGAAAAGCGGGAACTAACAATCCGGTTTTTATGTTGGACGAGGTGGATAAAATCGGAGCAGATTTTAGGGGTGATCCAGCGGCTGCTTTATTGGAAGTTCTGGATCCCGAACAAAATTCTGCTTTCGAGGATCACTACCTGGGAGTTCCTTTTGACCTGTCTCGGGTAATGTTTATTACTACTGCTAACGTGCTTGACCCTATTCCTCCTGCTCTTTTGGACCGGATGGAGATTATTGAAATCCCAGGGTACACCGATGCCGAAAAAGTGGCTATTGCTCAAAAATATCTTATTCCCAAGCAAGTTCAGGAAAATGGTATTCCGCCGGACAATATTTCTTTTCAAAAAAGGGCAATTGAGAAAATTATTCGGGAATATACTCGAGAGGCAGGAGTCCGTAATTTGGAGAGAAACATTGCTACCGTTTGCCGGAAAGTGGCCAGGGAAATTGCCCAAGGCAAGAATGGGTCTTTCACTATTGGCGTCAAAGAAGTGGAGAAATTCTTAGGGCCGAGAAAATTTATCCGAGAAGTGATTTCCGGAAAAGATAGAGAAGGGGTATCGGTAGGGTTAGCTTGGACCGAATCTGGAGGCGAGATATTGTTTGTAGAAACCGCTATTTTCCCCGGCAAGGGAAACCTTATTTTAACCGGCAATATGGGGGAGATTATGCAGGAATCGGCTCGCATTGCCCTTTCTTGTGTGAGAGAAAGGGCACGGGATTGGGGGATATCCCCTGATTTTTACCAAAAAAAGGATATTCATCTGCATGTACCGGCCGGAGCCATACCAAAAGATGGCCCATCAGCCGGAGTTACCATGGTAGTATCTATGCTTTCAGCTTTGGCTAAAATTCCGCCAAGACGGGAAGTGGCCATGACCGGAGAAATCACTCTTACCGGCAGGGTATTACCGGTGGGGGGAATTAAAGAGAAAGTGTTAGCTGCTTATCGAAATGGCATAAAAGAGGTAATCCTACCTAAGGAAAATGAAAAGGATTTGATAGAAATTCCACAAGAGGCAAAGAAAAAGATTAAATTTCATCTGGTAGAGGAGGTAGACCAGGTTCTATCCATAGCCTTGAGAAAACAACCGGCCTTAGAAAAAGCCCAGAGTTAGTTAAATTATTCAAAGAAAGGAGAGATGGAGAATGGAGCCAGAAGCGGTCCAATTTCTGAAGTTGCTTTTGGAGACACCCAGTCCATCTGGATTTGAGGAACAGGTCCAGGATTTATACTTAAACTGGATTAAAGCTCAAGTAAGCAAGTCTTATAAAGATGTCCACGGTAACGCTTTTGGAGTAGTGAACCCGGGAGGTAAAGTAAAAGTTATGCTTAGCGGTCACTGTGATGAAGTAGGATTAATGGTGAAGTATATAGATGACCAGGGCTATATTTACTTTTCCTCGGTTGGAGGAATTGATCCCCAAATTACCCAGGGAATGCGGGTTACCATTGTAGGGGCTTCCGGCTTAGTTCCAGGAGTGATAGGTAAAAAGCCGATTCATCTCCAAGAACAAGAAGAAAGAAACAAAGTAGTAAAATTGGATGGCCAGTGGATTGATATTGGTGCTTCTAACCGAGAACAAGCTTTAAAGATAGTTCAGGTAGGTGACCCGGTGGTGATTAATTTGGGCTTTCAAGAACTTTTAGAGCAGAGAGTGGCAGCGAGAGGCATAGATGATAGGATTGGCACTTTTGTCGTGGCTGAAGTGCTGAAAAAAGTGGATTCTGCTAAACTGCAGTGTGCAGTATTTGGAGTAAGTACCGTTCAGGAAGAATTAGGGCTAAGAGGTGCTAAAACCAGTGCTTTTGGTATTAAACCCCAGATAGGAATAGCGATTGACCTGACTTTTTCTGCCGATTGCCCGGAAGTAAATAAAAAAATGGTGGGAGATATTTCCCTGGGAAAAGGACCGGTTATTGCCCGAGGGCCAAATATTAACCCGTTGCTTTATCGGCGACTGGTGCAAGTTGCCGAAGAACACAATCTTCCTTACCAGGTTCAAGCTGAATCCCGGGCTACTGGAACTGATGCTAATGTTATCCAGATTACCCGGGAGGGGGTAGCCACTGGTTTGGTGAGCATTCCCAGTCGTTATATGCACTCCCCTTCGGAAATAATTGACCTGCAAGATGTAGAAAACGCTATTTCTCTTCTGGTCTTTTTCTTGGAAAGCCTCTCCCCAGAGGAAAGCTGGATACCTTGATAAAAATATCAATTCTCGGAAATATTTGATGTCTGAATTACGCAAAGACCCCATCATGAAAAGATGGGTTATAGTTGCAAGTGAAAGAAGTTTAAAACCTTACGACTTCCCCTCTGAGGGGGAAGTAGCTACTTACCCCTGTGCTTTTTGCCCAGGACAGGAGCGGCTAACTCCGCCGGAAGTATTTAGTTTTAGAAAAGAAAATACCGGACCTGACCAACCGGGGTGGACGGTGAGAGTGATACCTAATAAGTTTCCAGCGGTACAAGCAAGTGATTTTTTTTACCATGCCGATTCTGGTCTTTTTGAAAAAATGGCGGGAGTTGGGGTGCACGAGGTAATAATAGAGACTCCCGAACACTATTCTGATTTAGCCGATTTACCCGTTCAACATATTGAAAAAATACTCCATACTTTTTGTCAGAGAATGGAGGCTGCCGAAAAAGATCCAAAATTAAAGTACTGCCTTATATTTAAAAATCAGGGGAAAGAGGCAGGGGCGTCAATTCAACATCCTCATTCCCAGCTAATAGCTATTCCGGTGGTTCCCAAGCGAGTAGAAGAAGAGTTGGAAGGGGCCCGCGAATATTTTTATAGAAAGAAGAGTTGTGTTTTTTGCGATCTTATCCGGGAAGAGATGACGCGAGCAGAACGGGTAATTTTAGTCAACAGTGACTTTTTAGTTTGTATTCCTTATGCTGCTCGCTTTCCTTACGAAATTTGGGTTTTACCTATCAGACATACTTCTTCCTTCTTAACTGTTTCTTTGGAAGAAATTCGATCTTTAAGCCTGGTCTTAAAAAAGACATTGCAAGCTATAAAGGTCGGACTGGACCGAGCACCATTCAATTTTATTCTACATGTAGCCCCTTTTTCTCGTTCGGGGGAAAACTATGAAACATACTATCACTGGCACATTGAGATTCTCCCCGCTTTGACCAAAATAGCCGGCTTTGAATGGGGTTCCGGTTTTTATATTAACCCGGTTATTCCGGAAGAAGCCGCGCAAAATTTAAAAAATTTTGTTCCAAAGGAGTGAGATTTCTTGCCTATTCGTTATGCCATGATTTTGGCCGGGGGAAAGGGGGACCGGTTGAGTGTTTTGTCGACTGAACGAGCCAAAGCGGCAGTCCCGTTTGGAGGGTCTTACCGATTGATCGATTTTCCCTTAAGCAATTGTGTGAATTCCGGTATCTTTGATGTAGGAGTTTTAACCCAATATCAACCTCGTTCTTTAATCGAACATATTGGAGTTGGCCGACCCTGGGACTTAGATCGAAAAAGAGGAGGAGTGGAACTTCTCCAGCCTTATCTAAGTCGAAGCGTAGGGGGATGGTATCGAGGGACAGGTGATGCCTTGTATCAAAACCTGAACATAATTGCCCGCAAGAAAGTACCAAATCTTTTGGTTTTATCGGGAGACCACGCTTATCTTATGGATTACAATCCCCTATTTCACTATCATATAGATAGAGGAGCGGATATCACTTTAGTAGTTACTAAAGTAAAATCGGAAGACGCTGCTCGTTTTGGGATTGTCCAAGTAGATGAAGATAATTGGATTACTGATTTTGAAGAAAAACCCGCTAACCCGAAGGGAGATATCGCTTTTATGGGAATCTATCTCTTTCGGACTGAATTTTTAGTGGAAAAGCTGGTTAAAAATTTTTTAGAGGACAAACACGATTTGGTTCGGAATGTAGTGATGGAAAGTATAAATCAAGTAAAAATGCAAGCTTTCTTTTATTCGGGAAGTTGGTGGGATGCCGGAACCATAAAAGCCTATTGGGAAGCGAATATGAATTTGTTAGAGCCTCTTCCGGCTTTTAACCTGTATGACCCTGGTTGGATGGTGTTTACCAACCGATCTCATTATCCTCCCGCTCAGATGAGCGAGGGGACGAACATTACTTCCAGCATTGTGGGAGAAGGGGCAATTATAGAAGGAGAGGTGAAACATTCGGTAATATTTCCCGGGGTCAAATTGAAAAAAGGGGCCCGAGTAGTAGACTCAATAATTTTTGACCATACCGAAATTAGGGAAGGGGCTTTGGTTAATTTCAGTATTTTGGATAAAAATGTAGAAGTGGGGGAGAAAGCGCAAATTGGAGTGGGAGACGATTTTACTGCCAACCAAAAACGACCTGAACTTTTAAATTGGGGAATCAACCTGATAGGCAAAGGAAGTCACATTCCTGATAATTTTGTGATAGAAAGGAACTGTTTAGTAGGAATAGGTATTCCCCGGGAGCAGTTTGCAGCGGTTTCCCACTTAAAAAGTGGGGAAACTATTTTGTAAGCGCATACCCATAGTGAAGTAGCAAAAGCCTGCAAATAATAGATTAATTATTTGAAAATGTAGAGAGAACCTTTAATCAATGGTAAGATAAATAATATTAGAGAAAGGGGGGCTTAGTTTGCTCTTGGGACTTTTGCTGATAATTTTGGCTCTTTATGGATTGTTACTTTTTTGGGCCTTAAACGAAAGGTTAAAGAGTAACTACCAGGTAATTAAGAAAGTTAAAGACCAGTTAAAAGAAATTGATGAAAAGTTAACTTTGGTTATTACTCTTTGGGGGGAAAACTCACAGGAAAGGGGGCAGGAGTCATCAGAAAATTTCAGCGAGCGTTTTAGTTTTGAGGCTTTTAAAGAGAATAAAGGATAAAACTTACAGAAAAGGAGTTGTAATCATGAAAATTAAAAGCTTGAGTATAATCTTTTTAGTTGTTGGCTTAGTTTTTCTTACCTTCTTTCCGGCAGTAGGAGAGGAAGTAAATCCGGCAGAAAGCGTAGTAGCCGAAGTGAATGGAGAACCTATTTATTTGGAAGAACTGCAGGAAATTTGGGACTCGATACCTGATAATTATCGAAGTCAATTTCCAGGGGGCATGAAAGATCTGCTGGAGCAAATGGTTCAACAAACTCTTTTAGTTCAGGAGGCTAAAAACCAGGGGATAGAGGATGACCCTGAAGTAAAGAAGAAAATCGAAAACCTGAAAGATCAAATTCTTATTCAAGAATTAATTATGCGGGAAATCGTAGACAAAGTTGAGGTAACCGAAGAAGAGGTGGAAAAAGAGTACACTTCAAACCCTAATCTATACACTGAGGCTGAGCAGGTAAAAGCCCGCCATATTATGGTTAGTACTAAAGAGAAAGCCGATCAAGTTTTAGAGCAACTCAGCTCTGGCCAACCTTTTGAGCAGGTAGCTCAGGAACAGTCAGAATCACCCGATGCCCAAACAGGGGGAGATATGGGATACGTAAAAAAAGGAGACTTAGCGTCCGAGTTCGAAAAAGTTATTTTTGATTTGGCTCCTGGTAATTTTAGCGATGCGATAGAAACTGATTATGGTTATCATATTTTTCTGGTAGAAGAACATCTGCAACCCAGATTGAAAGAATTGTCGGAGGTGGAAGAGGGTATAAAGGCTCGGCTTTTGCCCCGTAAACAACAGGAAACTTTAGAACAGCTAATCCAGGATTTAAAAAACCAGGCTGAGATTGTCATTTTTGAAGACCGCTTAACGCAAGCAGAATCTCCAGCAGAAGAGGAGGTAGCACCTCCTGCAGAGGAAACTGAGGTGGAGGAATAATATGGAGGAGGTTCTGGCCGAATTAGTTAAACTCCCGCGAGCAGGAGAATATTTGGAAATCCGATTAGAAAAAATCCGGTCTACCCGTATTACCCTTCAAAACTCAGTAGTAGAGAGAATACGCCAGGAAGAAGACCAAGGGGGTTACGTTCGGGTTTTAAATCCTAAAACCAGTTGGTGGTTCCATACTTTTGGCGGCTGGGATAATTTACAAGGAAGAGTGGAAGAGGCCATACGGGCCTCTTCCACTCTTCCGGCAAGTGAAACTAACGTGACCCGGGGAGAATCTTATCGGGAAAAAATTGAAGTCGAGCTGGAGCAAGATTTTCGCCATCAATCCCTTGACCAGAAAATTGCTCTCCTGGCAGAGTATAGCCAGATTATGAGGGAGGTATCCGACCAAATAATCAACTACACGGTGGAATATCAGGATCGTTTCCAAGAGATATATTTAGCTAATACAGACGGTTCTATTGTATATCTGGAAAAACCGGATATTAGCTTGAGTTTTACCGCCGTGGCTAAGCAGGGAGACACCTTAGAGATATATAGAAATGGAGTTGCCGGTAAGGCAGGTTTTGAAAAAGTAAGGGGTCAGGAGCTATTAGCCCAGGAAGTAGCTAAAAAAGCGGTGCAACTTTTGTCCGCTCGCTCTATGAAAGGTGGAAAATATGACGTAATTTTAGATCCGGTTTTAGCTGGAGTGTTTATCCATGAAGCCTTTGGCCACCTAAGCGAATCCGATTTTCTTTATCGTAACCAACCACTGCAATCGATTATGTCCTTAGGAAAACCAATAGCCTCACCGTTGCTTTCAGTCTTTGACAATGGAAACGAAGAGGGCTTACGAGGTAGCTCACCCTTTGATGATGAGTTGACGCCTACTCAAAAAACTTATCTAATAAAAAATGGGATATTATCTGGGAGATTGCATTCTCGGGAAACCTCCTTTTTGATGAGGGAAACTCCCACCGGTAATGCCCGGGCGATTAATTACCACTTTAGTCCAATTGTGCGAATGACCAATACCGGGATTGAGGCGGGGCAACAATCGAAGGAAGAATTGTTGCAAGATATCGACCGGGGGCTGCTGGCGGTGGAATATTTAGGAGGAAATACTGCCCTTGAACTATTTACTTTTTCTCCATCTTATGGTTATTTAATTGAGAAAGGGCAAGTAGGAGAAATGGTCAAAAATTTTGTGTTAAGTGGTAATCTATTTGATACCCTTGGGAAGATTGACGGGGTAGGGAATGATTTTCGTTGGACAGAGGTAGGTGGATGTGGTAAAGGATCCCAGATTGGTCTGGCTACTCCTACCGGGAGCCCTCATCTCCGATTAAGAGATGTATTGATAGGGGGAGATTAGGATGTATGAGTTGGCTCGAGAGTTAAAATCTCGCAGCTTAGAAGGAGATGTTTTTACCAGAAAAATTAGGGCAAAAGAGGTAAGGTACCAGGCAGACCGGTTTGCTGGTTTTGAAATAAGAGAAAATGAGGGGTATGGTCTCAGAGTAATAAATCCCGAAGGGAAAATTGCCTTTTATGCTTCATCTTCTTTTGAAGAAAGCCCGCAAGCAGTTTTAGAAAGAACTCTGGCGGCAAGCCAATATGGTGATCGGGTAAAGTTTCATATTCCATCTTATCCTTCGTTGGTGGATTGGGAAAATTTGGTTGACCCTCGAGTGCAGAATATAAAAGAAACAGAAATGATTGAGTTGGGAGAGTATTTGATTTCTCGCATTAAGGAAGAATATCCGCAACTGCTGGTCGATTTAACCGTAGCTGCTGGACTGGAAGAGAAAAGTTTATTTAATCATCACCAAGAGAAGCTATCCTATGCTCAAACTTTTTTCCAAGTGGGGGTTTCGGTTAACCAGACCAAGGAAGGAGATATTGTAGAAATTTTTTCCGAGAGAAATTGGGGAAATAGGGAATTGGACCTTGATCAGTTTTTGCAGGACATACTGCTAAAAATCGAACTTTCCCAGAGAATTAGCGAAATCTCAAGTGGTCAATACCCGGTAGTTTTCACTCCTGAGGGCAGTATCACCCTTTTGTTGCCCCTTTTCTACGGTCTTAATGGGAAAAATATAGTTTTTGGTAGATCTCCTCTTGGGGAAAAGATGAACAAAGTTATTTTTTCTCCTCTTTTTTCTTTGTTGGAGCGACCGAAGGAAAAATGGGCTCTCGGCTCTTGCCCATTTGATGATGAAGGAGTGGTAACCGAACAAGAAAAACCGCTTATCGAGGCAGGCGGGTTGAAAAATTGTTGGTGGGACCTTTGGAGCGCTTCTCAAAAACAGGTTCCCCCTTCTGGTAACGGTTTTCGCTCTTCTTACCGAGATCTACCTCAACCTAACTTTACTAATTTAGAAGTGAAAAACGGTTTGAGAGACCGGGAAACTTTGATTGAGGAGATAGAAGAAGGTTTGATAGTAGATAGTGTTTTAGGTTTAGGCCAAAGTAACATTGCTGCTGGCTATTTTTCCTGTAATATCCACCTGGGTTTTGTGGTAAGAAAAGGAGAAATCCAGGGAAGGGTGAAAAATGTTATGATAAGTGGTAACATTTACCAGGACCTAAAAAATGTAAAAGAGATTTCTCGGGATAACCGGTGGGTAGGAGGAAGAATGCTTTTACCCTATCTTTTGGTTGACCCTATTCAAGTAGAAGCCAAGAACTGAGGTTGACTTTAAGCTATAATATTTCGGGCTGGAGATAGACCCCCATGTTGCTCGCAGCACCAGGTGACAACGAAAAAGGAATTCAATATAATAAATTTTAGAGAAACAATAATGGTCTATCCTTTCAGTTTTTCGTTTTTTTTAAGTCTTTTGCTTTTTTCGGGGGTTATTAGGGGGTATTTTCCCCCTAATACTGAGGAAGTGTTTCCCTTCCTCAGTTAGTATTTTATGTTTTTTTAGTTTTTGTGTTTTTTTGGGGGTTGATAAGGGGGTTTACCCCCTTATTGCCGTTTATAGGATAAAATCGCTAATTTGAGTAGGAAGGTGAAAGATATATATGTTTGAGCTAATTGATGACTTTTCTCGTCTTTCCCAAAAAGAAGAAGAAATTATTGATTTTTGGAACAAACATCAGATTTTCCAGAAAAGCCTCAAGTTGAGAGAAAACGCTCCCCGTTTCGTTTTTTACGAAGGACCACCCACCACTAATGGCTATCCACATGCTGGTCATGTTATAGGGAGGAGCATCAAAGACCTTATTCCTCGCTACAAAACCATGAGTGGCTATTATGTACCACGGAAGGCGGGTTGGGATACTCATGGGCTACCAGTGGAGCTGGAGGTAGAAAAAGAGTTAGGTATTTCCGGTAAACCGGAAATAGAAAAACACGGGATAGAAAAGTTTAACCAGAAGTGTAAGGATAGTGCCAAAAAATATATCAAAGAATGGGAGAACCTCACCCGGCGTTTAGGGATTTGGATGGATTTAGAAGATCCTTACATCACTTATAACAATTCTTATATAGAAACCTTGTGGTGGGTTTTGAAAAATCTGTGGGAAAGAGATCTACTCTATCAAGGCTATAAAGTATTACCTTATTGCGCTCGCTGTGGTACTTCCCTGTCCAGTCACGAGGTAGCTTTAGGTTACCGAGAAACCCAGGATCCATCAGTTTACATTAAATTTCAGTTAGAAGGAGAAGAAAAAACTTATTTTTTAGTCTGGACTACTACCCCCTGGACTTTGGTGGCTAACGTGGCTTTGGCGGTAGGGGAAGAGCTATCTTATGTTCTGGTCGAAGATAACCAGAGCAAAGAACGCTATATTTTAAATCGAGAGCGGTTTCAGGCTCTTTTAGCTCAGGATGAGAATTACCGGGTAATCAAGGAATGCTCGGGTAAACAATTGACCGGAAAAAGATATCGGCCGCTCCTACCTTTTTTGAGAGCAGAAAGGGGCTATCAGGTGTTACCGGCTGATTTTGTTTCTCTGGATGAGGGAACTGGGATAGTTCATATTGCCCCGGCATTTGGAGAAGATGATCTCAAATTAGCCCAGGAACATGATTTACCGGTTTTACATCCCGTCAAAGAGGACGGGACTTATCGAGATGAAGTAACTCCCTGGAAGGGAATGTGGGTAAAGGATGCCGATCGGTTAATCATTCAGCATTTGAAAGTTGAGGGGAAACTATTTCGCCAGGAATCTTACCGTCACTCCTATCCTTTTTGCTGGAGATGTGATACCCCCTTGCTTTACTATGCTAAAGAAAGCTGGTTTATTCGCACCACCGCTTTTAAAGAATTGCTTATTCAAAATAACCAAAAAGTAAATTGGGTTCCTGCTCATATAAAAAATGGACGATTCGGTAATTTTTTGGAAAATATGGTAGATTGGGCTCTTTCTCGAGAAAGGTACTGGGGTACACCCTTGAATATTTGGGAATGTTCTCAGTGTGGTTACCAAGATGCTGTTGGTTCAATTCAAGAGTTAACCAACCGCTCCCGGGAAAAAGTAGAAGAAATTGAACTCCATCGACCCTGGGTAGATAAAGTTACTCTAACCTGTCCTAAGTGCTCTGGAGTAATGAATCGTCGGCCAGAGGTAATTGATTGCTGGTTTGATTCCGGGGCTATGTTTGTAGCTCAGCACCACTACCCTTTTGAAAATCAGGCACAATTCAAAGAGAACTTCCCGGCTGACTTTATATGTGAAGCCATTGACCAAACTCGAGGCTGGTTCTATAGTCTTCATGTTTTAGGTGGTTTACTTTTTCAGAGCCCAACTTTTAAAAATTGTTTGGTTACCGAGTTGGGTTTGGACGAGAAGGGGCAAAAGATGAGCAAACACATCGGTAACGTAGTAAGCCCCTGGGAGTTGATTGATACCTATGGAGCCGATGTGCTTAGATGGTATGTTTTTTCAGTTTCCCCTCCTTGGGTGCCTAAAAGGTTTGGCATTCAACCTCTCAAAGAAATTTTTAGTAGATTTTTTAATACCTTATGGAACGTTTTTAACTTTTTTGCTATGTATGCTAATATTGACCAATTTGACCCCTATAAGCGGAATTTTGACTTAAGTCAAACTAAAGACGTATTCGATCAATGGATTTACTCTCGGTTAGAAAGCCTGATACAGAGAGTAAGGAAAGAGTTAGACGCCCTGGAAGTTTCTAAAGCAGCTAAAGCAATAGAAACTTTTGTGGTGGAAGACCTGAGTAACTGGTATATTCGCCGATCCCGGAGACGTTTTTGGAAAAGCGGTTGGGACGAGGATAAAGAAGCCGCTTTTTCCACTTTGTACCAGATTCTGAACAAATTAAGTTTACTTTTAGCCCCCTTTATTCCTTTTACCAGTGAGTTACTTTATCAGCGATTAAATCAAACCAATCCGGATAAAAGAGAAAGCGTGCATCTGGAGGACTATCCCCAGGTACAATCCCAATTGATTAATGCAAACCTGGAAACTTCGATGGAAATTGCCCGAACCTTGGCCAATTTAGGTCGGTCAATTCGCAACAAAACCAACCTCAAACTGCGGCAACCTTTGAAAAGAGCCCAGCTGATTGTTCCCAAAGAAGAGGAAAGAAAGGAAGTAGCTCGATTCGCAGAGTTGATTAAAGAAGAGTTAAACGTAAAAAACATAGAGTGGTTAGAGACTCTTCCTCCGGAAGTCGAGATTAAGTTGAAACCCAATTTTGCTGTTTTGGGTCCTAAGTATGGTTCTAAAGTTAAAGACCTAACTCGTTTTTTATCTTCTTTATCTCGTGACCGTATCTTGCGTTTTTTGGAAGAGGAAAAGCTTGAGGTTGATATTTTTCAGGAAGAAACAATCCTTTCTTTGGAAGAAGTAGAGGTTAGTTTAAGTGCTTTTTCTGAGCTTTCGGTGGAGAGTGAAAAAGGTTATGCTGTGGTAATGGACACCTCGCTGGACCCGCAGTTAGAAAAAGAAGGATTAGTGCGAGACCTGATTCATACTATTCAAATTTTCCGAAAAGAAGCTAATTTTGAAATCGACGATAGAGTAATTCTTTACGTGCTTGATGGTACCGATCCGGAAGTTAAAGCCTTAATTCAGGATTTCCTGGATTTAATCCGGGATGAGGTTTTGGCACGAGAAATAATCTTTACCCCTGATGGTGAGGGAGTTATTTTAAAAAAAGAAGAAAAAGTGGGAAACAAAAAAATTCGAATAGCCCTCAAAAAGTAAAAGGAGGTAAAGGGTGAATATGGAAGAGGGTAGAACTGTCTTTCCTTGGAGAATATTGTTGTTGATGGTGTTGGTTTTTTCCTTTTTGGGAATGAGAGTAGCCTACTCGGCCCAAGTTTATTCGGTGAAAAAGGGTGATACTTTATGGTCTATAGCCCGTAGGTACCAGGTTCCTCTTGACTTACTCGAGAAAGCCAATGGCCTATCCGGAGAAGACGTTTTACCCATCGGATTTCAATTAACCATTCCCACTTCTGAGGGGGATATTGTTAGCCAAAATGAGTCTAAAAGTAATGAATATATAGTGCAGGCGGGGGATAATTTATGGGATATTTCCCGAAAGTTCGATGTTCCCCTTAAATCCCTTTTAGAAAGTAACAACCTTTCTGAAAAAAGTATTCTTCGAGTAGGCCAGAAGTTGAAAATTCCTTCTTCGGCTTCTCTTGCTCAAAAAGAACCTCCCCAAACAAGCACCCTTATCCATCGAGTGGAGAAAGGGGAATCGCTATGGGTGATTTCCCGTCATTATGGGGTTAGTATGGAATCTATCATGAGTCGCAACCACTTAAATCCGGATAGCATTTTGGCTATTGGTATGGAATTGGTCATTCCCACTTCTTCTGCCTCAAGTGGTCAGTCTTCAACTTCTACCAAGGTAGAGGGATTTTACTATCAGGTTCAAAAAGGAGATTCTTTGTGGACCATTGCCCAGAAGTTTGGAACCAGTGTGGATGCCTTAAGCAGGGCTAACCAACTTACTAATCCGGAGAAACTGTCCATCAGTCAATCTCTGTGGATACCTTCTGCTCAGCGACCGGCTGGTGCCAGTGGAGAATATCAAACTTATCAGGTGAGGGCGGGGGATACCCTGTGGTCTATTTCCCGAAGCTATGGAGTGGCTCTTAACCAATTGATGAGTATTAACGGATTGAACGAAAAAAGTGTTTTACAGGTGGGGCAGAATATCCGTATTCCACTTGATAGTCCCCGAGGTTACGGGTCAACTTCAACCAGCTTTATTTGGCCGGTAAGTGGAAGAGTTACATCTCCTTTTGGCTCAAGAGGAGGAAGACTCCACTCGGGGATAGATATCTCCGCTCCCTCAGGAAAGGTTATTTATGCCGCTCGAAGTGGGATAGTTAGCTTCAGTGGTTGGCAAAATGGGTATGGCAGGGTAGTAATAATAGATCATCAGGATGGATGGCAAACAGTGTATGCCCACAATTCGTTGAATCTGGTGACCAGGGGACAGAGGGTAAACCAGGGAGACCCGATTGCGCGAGTGGGAAACAGTGGTAATGCCACCGGCTTTCATCTCCATTTTGAAATTAGAAACCGAGGGCAGGCGGTTGATCCCCTTCAACATTTGAGGAGGTAAAAAGATATGGATCGTAGTGAAGCCATGCAGCTACTGAGAGAACATTTGAAAAATGAAAACTTGATAAAACATTGTATTGCCTGCGAAGCTATCATGGAAGCTTTAGCTGAACAGTTAGGCCAGGACCAGCAAATTTGGTCTTTAGCTGGGCTGTTGCACGATTTGGACTACCAGAAAACTCAGGCTGAGCCCTCGCGCCACGGATTAGTAGGCGCTCAAATGCTGTTTGATTATCAACTTCCTTCTGAAGTGATCAAGGCTATCCAGTCTCACAATCCGGCCACCGGCTATCAGGCGCAAACGACTATAGAAAAAGCCTTGTTAGCAGTGGACCCGGTTAGTGGTTTTATTGTAGCTTGTGCTTTGATTCACCCCTCGCGCAAACTAAAGAATTTGGACCTTAATTTTCTAACCAACCGCTTCAAAGAAAAAAGTTTTGCCCGGGGTGCCTCTCGGGAACAAATCCAGTCTTGTCAGGAAATAGGCCTCTCGTTGGAGGAGTTTCTGGAAATATCTCTAAAAGCTATGCAAGATAGGTCCGAAGAATTAGGGTTGTAGTTTGCACGAAGCACAAAGAACAAAAAAGAATATATTGTCTTAGCTCAAGTTCTGAATTTTACCAGAAAACTCTCCCTGCTTATAGTATAATTACCCTATAAGTAGCCTACGGTGTAGATAAAAGAAGGAAAAGACTTGCTGAGGATAATAAAATACGCACCCAGTGCCTACGGCGTTAGAAAAAACAAAACTTACTGAAGGGGAGAAAACATCTCCACGAGCATTTGATTTGAAAAGAAAAGGTCATCCAAGAGTACTTATCTAACCTTAAAAATGGAATAAAACCTGAGGTAGAAGAATATTTACAGAGGATTGAAAAAGGTGAAAGAGACTTACGAGTTTGAGAAGTGGATTAAACAAATAGAGGAAAAGGTACAGGGACTTTATAGAGAAGAGAAGCTGGAAGTGATAGCCGAAGAAATCTACTCTCGCTATGGCGTGCGGGTATGGTTCAGCGAGATTTTAGGAAAAAGGTGGTCGCATATTGCGGGGTGGGGAGGATACGACCCCACCCCTACCCATCAGATTCTTCTTTCTCCCCGCTATGGTATGACCATAGAGGGAGAGAGAATTCCAGAAGCAGAAAAAGAGGCCCTCCTTTCTTTTATTAAAAAGGAGCTTCCTAATTAGTTCTTTCTACTATTTCCAGAGTCTCCCCCATTGGTCCAGAAAAATAGGCGTACTTGAACCCTCCACTTTTGGTTAGGGGAAGGGTGAAGTTTATTCCTTTTTTCATCAGCTCTTCATAGATTTCTTCTACATTAGAAACGGCTAAGGCCAGATGGAAAGAAGAAGAGAAGTTGATATCTTTTTCTTCTGGCCGATGAGGAGCGATGACCTCCAGCTGAGTGTTTCCCAAAGAGAGGAAAACAATATCCGATTGCTCTCCTGCATCATAAAATCGCTCTTCTATCTCCAGCCCTAAAATACCGCAATAAAACTCGAGAGTTTTATCTAAGTCATTGGTTTTGATGGCTGCATGGTGTAAACCTTGAAAGTTCATAAGTTTCCTCCTACTTTATAAAAATTTCGCTTCTGAATTTTCTATGCTTGGTAAGCACTTTTTCTTTTAAAACTTCAAATTCTCCTGAAAGCCGGATATCTTCTGAAGAACTACCTACCATAACCTCAAAAACCCCTGGCTCCACCGTGAGCCTCATAAACTCATCGTAAAAAGCTAATTGCTCGGGAAAGAGAGTGAAAATAACTTCCTTCTCTTCATCGGGCTGGAGGGTAAAGCGCTTAAATCCTTTGAGTTCCTTTACCGGCCGCTCTACTGAAGCTATTCGGTCGTGAATATACAGTTGCACTACTTCGTCTCCCGCTCGACTCCCGGTGTTTTTAACTTTAAAGCTTATCTTAACTCCTTCTAAAGAATTTACCTGAGGAGGAGTAATTTTTAGGTCTGAGTAAGAAAACTTAGTATAGCTCAAACCATGTCCAAAGGGGAAAAGAGGTTGGGCATCAGTATTTATATAATCATTAAAGGAAGAAGGTTTCCGATTATAATAAACTGGAATTTGCCCTACTCTTTGCGGGAAGGAGATGGGGAGCTTCCCTCCGGGGTTGTAATCACCGAATAGCACATCGGCTATAGCATTTCCTCCTTCTTCTCCCGGATACCAGGCTTCTAAAATGGCCGGAAGATTTTCTTTTTCCCACTTGATAGAAAGGGGCCGACCGTTAACCAGAACTAAAACTATAGGTTTTCCGATTTCCTTAAGAGCCTGAAGGAGCTCCTTTTGCCTTCCGGGGAGATCTAAATCTACCCGGTCGCTCCCCTCTCCCGAAATAGAAGTTTTAAAGAGACCGCTATTTTCCCCCATAACTGCGATAATAACCTCAGATTGTTCTGCTATTTTCAGTGCTTCCTCGAAACCATCGCCAGATGTATCTAAAAGGTCACATCCCTGAGCATAAAGCACTTTAGTGCTCGCAGAAACTTTATTTTTTATTCCTTCCAGCACGCTTATCGTCTCCACTGCATCTTCTTCGGTAATTTCTTCTCCTTTCCATTTTCGCACACTGGGGATGTGCACAGTATAACTGTAGTCTCCATGTAAATTTCTAGTGCTATGAGCATTAGGACCTATAACTGCTATAGTTCCTGAGTCTTTTTTCAGGGGTAGAATGCCCTCATTTTTAAGAAGAACCATAGATTTCCGAGCTACTTCTCGAGAGAGCTCTCGGTCTTGGGGGGTATCCAGAACTTCTTTCACTTTTTGGGGGTCTATCTCTATGCTTTCTCTCTCTTTGAGCCCCAGGAGGAATTTTACTTCTAATATTCTTCTAACTGATTCATTTATCACTTCTTCAGAAATCAACCCTTCTTGCACTGCGAGAAGTAGTGGTTCTCCATAACAATCGGCATCCGGAAGCTCAATGTCTATTCCTGCTTCCAGGGCTTTTATGGCTGCTTCTTGAGTGCTACCAGCTACTCGGTGGAGGTTTTCTAGCATTCTTATGGCTTCATAGTCAGAAACCACTAACCCTTGAAAACCCCATTCCTCGCGCAGAATTTTAGTTAAGAAAAATCGAGAAGCAGCACAAGGAATACCATCTATCTCATGATAGGCATTCATAACTGAACCTGCTCTGGCTTCTCTTACCGCCACCTCAAAAGGAAAAAGGAACACTTCTCTTAATTCCCGTTCTGAGGCTCGAGCAGGAGCTAAATTTCTTCCTCCTTCTGAGATTCCGTAAGCGGGAAAATGCTTGGCAGTAGCGATAATACCTGATTTAAAATCCTCTCCCTGGAGACCTTTTATATAAGCAGAAGCCATTCGAGAAACAAGATAAGGGTCTTCCCCGAAAGTTTCTTCTGTTCTTCCCCAGCGAGGGTCGCGAGGGATATCAAGAACTGGAGATAATCCCTGGTGAGCACCTAAAGCTCTTATTTGTTTTCTTATTGCTGATGTAGCCTGGTGGATAATATCGGGATCAAAAGTGCTACCCATACCTATAGCCTGAGGAAACACGGTTGCTCCCCAGGCGGTAAAGCCACTTAAACATTCTTCGTGAATCATAGCCGGGATTCCGAGACGGGTTTCTTCTCTCAAGAATTTTTGGATTTCGTTGCCTATCTCCGCTGCTTTTTTGGGCTTCATACCTGCCCCACCAGCTATTCTGGTGATTTGTCCAATACCATTTTTTAAAAGTTCTCGGGCCTTTTCCCGAGAAAATTGACCATTTTCCAGCAGTCGGTGGGCATGAATAGAGCCCAACTGAGCCACTTTTTCTTCTAAGGTCATACGAGAGAGTAAGTCGCTTACCGATTGGGTTACAGTTTTCATAAAACTAACCTCCTCTTTAATTTAAAACACAAAATTTTAGCTCGAGAATTGTGTTACGGGTTACTTTATATATTTGTGGCACTTTACTACTACTCCATTCACAGAGATGTCCTCTGGTGCTTTTTGCTTACATATTTCTTGAACTTCTGGACATCTTCCGGCGAATTTGCACCCTGATCGGAGATATTCTTCTTTTTCTTCCAAAAAAGTAATCGATGTTTTATAGCGCTCTTGGGGATCCGGTTTGGGAATGGATTCAAGAAGGAGTTGAGTATAGGGGTGTTTGGGTTTTCCCAGAACCTCTTCTACTGATCCAGTTTCTACTATGTTCCCTCGAAACATTATCCCTATTCTATCGCTAACATAATAAGCAGTTGCTAGATCATGAGTGATATAAATCACACTCACTTCCAGAGAATCCCTCAATTTGCGAAACAGGTTAACTATGGACATTCGCAAAGAGGCATCCACCATAGAAACTGGCTCATCAGCCACTAAAAGAAAAGGGTTAGTTAAGAGAGAACGAGCAATTGAAGCCCTCTGCAGTTGTCCTCCAGAAAGCTCGCCAGGGTATTTTCCCGCAATTTCTGAGAGAGAAAGACCTACTTGCTGAAGCTTTTCTTCGATTAAAACTGATGCCTTTCTCCCTTCTTTATCTAACTGGTAGTTGTGGATAGTCTCAAAGAAATAGCATTCCACTTTACGTAAGGGGTTAAAAGTTTCAAAAGGATTTTGGAAAACTGCTTGTACTTCTTTAAACCAGGCTTTTTTATCCTGGAACTCTTCTATTTTTCGGTTTTGATATCTAATTTCTCCCGAAGTGGGAGGCTCAAAACCCAGAATCATTCGGGCGGTAGTAGTTTTCCCACAGCCACTTTCTCCCGCTAAAGTAAAAATCTCGGCGGGCTTCACGGTAAAAGAAATTTGATCTACCGCTTTTATCCTAAGCCGAGAAAATAGGCTTCCTAAAGAGAAAATCTTGGTAAGATCCTTAACTTCAAGAACAACTGGCACGGTTATTCCCCCTTAAAAAGCAGGCCACCTTGTGATCTATGTTAACTCTTACTAATTCTGGTACTTCCTGAGAACAGAGAGGAAAAGCTTGAGGACAGCGAGGATGGAAGAGACAACCTGGCGGAGGTTCTACCAGAGAAGGAGGGCTTCCCGGCGCACTTTCTCGAGGGGTTTTATCCCCAATTTTAGGTAAAGAGTGGATTAGGTACTGGGTGTAAGGGTGAAGGGGATGGTTAAAAATATCTTCGGTAGAGCCTTCTTCCATGATTTTACCTGCATACATGATGGCCATTCTGGTAGCAATGTTGGCATGGATGCCCATATCGTGAGTTACCAAAACTATAGTGTTTTGAAGTTCCTTTTGAACGTCTTGCATGAGTTGGAGTACTGCTCTTTGGGCAACCACATCCAAAGCGGTAGTAGGTTCGTCAGCCAGAATAATGCGGGGTTTAAGTAAAGTGGAAAGAGCAATCGCTACTCTCTGTCTCATTCCTCCAGACAATTGGTGGGGGTAAGCGTCTAATATTCGGGGAGAGAGGCCTAATGTTTTGAGGTGATGGTTGGTCAGAGAGAGTAATTCCTCTCTATCTTTGCCTCGGACATGACTTTCCAAAAAATCCAAGAAGGTAACCTTTAACTTTTTGACCGGGTTGAAAGCGCTCATAGAACCCTGGGGAATATAGGAGATATAGGTCCAGCGCAACTCTCTCTTTTCTCTTGCTGAAAGAGAAAAAGCATCTATATATTTATCGTTTACGCAGTAATATACTCTTCCTTCAAATGCTCTCAGGGGAGGTTCAATGTTAGCAAAAAGAACCTTAAGCAAAGTGGTTTTCCCACAGCCACTTTCTCCGGCAATGCCATAGACCTCATTTCCAGGGATTTGCAGATTAACCCCATGGACGGCTTTCGCTATTCTTTTTTCCCCCAGAGTTTCCAGAACATAAAATACTTGCAAATTTTCTGCTTTAAGCACTTCATTCATTTTTATTTTGCTCCTATTCTTTGAATTCGCATCCGAGGGTCAAGATATTCACTTACACTTACCGATAACCAATAAAGAGCAACTAAAAGTAATATAGTTAAAATCAAAGGAGTTAATATCCACCACCAGTGTCCTAAGAGCATGGCCTGGTAACTAATAGCCCACTGAAGCATAGTCCCCAGGGTAGGAATTTCTAACCGAACCAGACCCAAAATAGCCAACACGATTTCCATACCAATTGCCCAACCTATGTTGTTAATCAGAGTGGAAAAGATGAGGGGCATAGTAAAAGGGAGATATTCTTTGGTTACCAGAGGTAATGTTTTGTTTCCTGCAAGAATTGATGTTTGTGTGAATTCCCTCTCGCGCAAGCTCAAAACCTGTGATCGGATAGTTCTGGCATCCCAGGCCCATCCGAAAAAAGCTAAAAGAAGACCGGTATTCACCAGGGTCATAGCTTCTCGTAGTAACATGGTTACCATGACCAGAATCAAAAACAGAGGAATTACCAAAAGTCCATCAGAAATGCCCATAAGAATTCTGTCAGTGAGGCCTCCTTTGTATCCGGAGGTAAACCCAACCAGAATAGCAACCACTCTTGAAAGTAATCCAGCAATTAGTGCGATGATAAATGAGTTTCTTATAGCAAAGGTTGCTTCCCAAAAGACGTCTTGACCTTTGGAGTTAGTCCCTAAGATATGAGGCCATGATGGAGGTTTATCTCGTGCGACCTGCAACCATTCAATAGGGTCATAAGGCGAAAAAAAGGAAGCAATTGCCAAAAACACCAATAAACATAAAATAATAAAGCCGATGGTGAATCGATAATCTTTAAAAAGGTCTTTTAATATTCCCATATCTTTCTCACCGGTGTCGAATTCGGGGGTCGAGTAGAGGATAGATTAAATCCAGAACCAATACCGCTGTCGCAATGGTCAGGATAGAGAGGGTAGTGATTCCCATCACTAAATTATAGTCACCCCGGGTTACTCCTCGATAAAGTAAAAGGCCCATCCCGGGGTAGGAAAATACCATCTCTACTATCAAAACACCACTAAAAACTTGTCCTAAGGCAAGAGTAAGTTGAGTAATTTGGGGAAGCATAGCATTTGGTAAAACATACCGAGAAATGATAAGTCGTTCTTTTACTCCTCCTGCTTGAGCATACTGTATAAAATCTTCTCTCTTTACATTTTGCACCAACAGTTTCATTTGCTGAAACCAGCTTGCTCCCCCCAGAATCACCAAAGTTAATGCCGGGAGAAAAGAGTAGTGCAAGACGCGCAGGACAAAATCAAGGTTGAAGGCTGTTCTCCTGCCCAACACAAGTCCCCCAACCGGGAAAAGTGGCCAAACATAAGCAAACAGAATAAGTAACAGAATACCAAATACATAGTGGGGAATAGGTCTAATGACCATGATGATGGCGTCTAAAACTTTTGACCAGCGTTTCTGGGAAAAATATCCGGATATACCTCCCAATAAATTTCCCAAAATCCATGACAGTAAAGTTGAGGTAATAAATAAGCCCATTGTCCAGGGGAGGTATATTCTGAGAAGATCTGACACTGGTGTTGGAAATTGAAAGAGAGAAGGGCCAAAATCAAGAGTAAAAACTCTTTTCCACATGGTAATATATTGCTCAAAGAGACTACCTTTTAGACCATATAGTTCTTCAAGGCTTTTCATCAAACTCTCGACAGCAGTGGGATCTAAGGAACCTCCCTGGACTTGTATTTGAGCGATCATTTCTAAAACCGGGTCTTGGCCAGCAATGCGCGGAATAAAAAATACGGCGGTAATTCCGCAAAAAACCACTAATAAATATTGTACAAGTCTGGGGAAGAGGTAATCTTTTATAAATTTCATGATAGCTCTCCTTCTTGCGGCTTCCTGGCGGATGTTCGCCAGGAAGCCTTGTATGCAGCTAATGACTTTCTTTGGGTTGCAAGAATGGAAGCATGTATTTGAGATTCGGCCAGTGTTGGTAAGGCTGAGTATAAGGGTTTTCGGCTCCTGGATAGTTAGTCCAGTAATACTCATCCCATGCTACAGGACCACAATATCCATACGTTGGAATGGTAGGCATTTCTTCTACTAAAACTTTTAAACCTTCAATACCAAGTAGGCGGGTTGTTTCAATTTCGGCAAAGGGATCAATGGCTTCCATTTTTTCGATAATTTCATCCAACCGGGGGTCGCACCAGCGTGCTCCACCACCTGGACCAAGTGCGACAGTTTGTCCGATTGGGGTTAGAAGCCGTGAATGCCAGGGGTCAAAAGTTCTTGACAGGTCTACGCCAGCGCCCCAGGGTTCAGCTGCCGGCCACTGAGAAGCAACTGAGAACTCTCCATTTAGGACTAAACTGTTAAACGCTTCAGTTGCGTTCACTGTAGCATCGATTCCAAATTTTCTCCATTGTTCGGCGGCGGCTGTAGCATTTCTAAAGTGGTGATGCACAGGGCTGGGATCTGATACGATAGAAATTTTCCAGAGTGAACCATCGGGTAGACGCCATTTACCGTCTTCGCCTCGGGTGAAACCATTTTTCTCGAGCAGTTTTTCGGCAACATCGGGAGCGTACTTCCACCATCCCATGCCAAACAGCTCCTGAATCAGGACAGGATCTTCTGGAACAGGAAATCCCCTTTCTTTGGCAGCTTCTGCAATTTTTTGAGGAATTTCAGAATCATAGGGTTTAAATTTTTCTCCGTTACCCATGTCAAGTTCAAATTCTTGCAACCATTCCTCCGTAGGAACGAAAAACGCTTCTTTGTAGGCAGGAACGGGTGGAAGGTGAAGAGAGCTCACAGGAGCCATCAAATCAAAGGCAACGGCCATGTAGTCCACTATGTCGATAGCTAAAACCAACGCCCACCGGACTTCCCTGAGATTATAGGGTTCTACCATGGTGTTAAACAGAATACCAGTAATGCAAGGATCGATATTCACTACCCAGGGCCATTCTTTTCGCCATCCTCGAGCAGTATCACTTCTATCTAAAACTACTCGAAGTCCTTCGAGGGTATGTTGGGCCATATCTAACTCGTGGCGAAGCTGAGCGAGAATTCTACCTTCTTCACTTTCAAACGCTTGGAAAAGAACATATTTTGGCTGTGGTTCTCCGAAAAGCATCCCAGTAGGAGTTCTTTCCCAATCCTCTCTTCGTTCCCACAGGGTCCAAAAACCAGCCGGGTCATAATCATATAGAATGTATGGTCCACAAGCAACTGGAGGGTTGAATTCGAAAGTTAATGGATCCTCTGCTTTCTCAAAGATGTGTTTGGGCATGATTCGCAAACATCCCCACCGGTCCAGAAAATGAGTATGAAATCTGGAACTGGGCGTTTTAAGAGTTACCACTACAGTGTAATCATCGATCTTTTCCGTCTTTTCTACGAATTCAGCCATCGGTCCATGATAAGGTAATCCTGCTATGCGTGTGTGGAGGTCAATGGTGAAAACTACATCGTCGGCGGTTAAGGGAACATCATCGCTCCAGTAAACTCCCTGGCGCAGGTTAATAGTCATCTGGGTAAAATCTTCGTTATAAATGGGAAGTTCGGCTGCCAATCCGGGAATAATCTCACCGGTAGCATAGTCAACTGTCCAGAGTGGCTCAAGAAGTAACTGTTGTATCCCTCGGTCTTGCCAGCGCCATCCCGCCCAGAGGTTAAAGTTACTGGGCGTTCCCACTCGGCCTGTTAGCTGATCAACTATTAGTGTTTCCTCCCGCGGAATTTCTGGCGGAAGTTGAGCCAAGGCAGAAAAAGAAACCACCAAAACCAATCCTAAAACCATGAATGTCAAAACTAACCTTTTGCACTGCATAAAATTTTACCTCCTCCTTCAATTTAAATCTCTCTTCAACACATTATTTTACTCATTTTACTAAACACCGTCTTCCTATTAACTTACATGGTAAAACAATTCCCTTTTCCTCACCTCCTCTTATTCTCTCTGCTAAAAGTTCAGCGGCAACTTTCCCCAGCTCTCCTAAGGGTTGCTCTACTGTGGGGAGAGGCGGTTCGGTATACTTGACTGCTTCGATTCCATCAAAGCCGATGATATTGATATCATCATGAACTTTAATGCCTCTTTCTTTAGCTACTTGTAAGGCGCCGATAGCCATTTTATCGTTAGCAGCAAAAATTGCCGTGGGAAGAGGAGAGACTTGAAGTAACTTTTCCATCGCTTCCCTCCCACTTATCCGGCGGAAGTTTCCCTCTACTACATACTCTTTTTTAAGAGGAATACCGAAATCTAAAAGAGTGTCTACATAAGCTTTATATCTATCTTCAGCATGACGATGCTCCCGAGGGCCTCGTAGATGAGCAATGTGCCGGTGGCCTTTTTCTATTAGATATTTAACGGCTTCTTTCGCTCCTCCGTAGTGGTCAATATCTACATAACTTACTCCTTCTCCTTCTACTCGCTGATTAACAATGACAAAGGGAAAGTTTTCCTTAACTAAGTCACTAACTTCAGAATAATGAATAGGCCAGTGAGAAAGGATAATCAGCCCTTCGAAAAGGCGGTTGCGAGCAATATTTAAAAGAGCTTCTCGCTTATCTAAAGGATGACCGTTAAAAAACTCTCCTTTTACTACTATTTGCAGGTAGTATCCTTCCCGAGAAATGGCAGCCAAAAGGTGGTTAATCAATTCTCCATAAAAAGCAGAGAGTTTTTCCTGTTCTTTAATGAATGCACAAAGAAGAATGGTGTTAGTTTTACCCTTTACTAAACTTCGAGCTACAATGTTGGGACGATATCCCAATTTTTGTGCTGCTTCTTCCACTTTTTTTTGAGTTTCTTCCGATACCTTGCCTTTTCCATTTAAAACCATTGATACTGTGGCTGGAGATACACCAGCTAATTTTGCTACGTCTTTAATGGTTACGGGCACATTTTTTCTCCTTCATTAAAACGATTTAATAAAATTATTCGCTATTAATATAGATTATATTTTATAGCTTGTCAATGGTGGAGAGAGAAAAATTTTATTATTAATTGAAACGATTTAATAAGCTTGTTTTGATTGATATTTACTATCGAAAAATGGTTGACCATAGACCTTCCCTGTTTTTGGAATATTAAGCTTTAAAAATTATTGGTTCAAAAAGAGTTTGTTTTGGAAGTGACACCCCATTTGCTTTAATGCATGTTGAGGTAGCAAAATACCAGGCCTTACTCTCGGATTTTTCTGAAGATGACCAACAAAATGTAATGGCAGGCAATTTTATTGAATTGTTCAACTTGTCCCCATAAATTGGACAGAATGATGAAGATAGTGGTGAGGATAGACGGCAATAAGGGGGAGTACCCCCTTATAAATCCCCGAAAGCAAAAAACTTAAAAAATAAAAGGCAAAGACTTAAAAAACGAAAAACTGAAAGGATAGACCACTATTGTTTCTCTAAGATTTATTATATTGAATTCCGTTTTCATTGTTATCTGGTGCCCCGAAGGGGCATGGGGGTCTATCCTCTAATCTTCAAAAATTCCCTAACGGAGATAGTCTTTATCCCTTCCAATTCTTTTAAAGGTAGAATGTGCCGTCTATCCCCAGAAATAATATAATCTGCCTTACTTTCTAAAGCACATTCGAGAATACGATTATCATCATCTTTACTTTTTATTATAGAAACTTTAACTTTGGGATAAACTTCATTAGCTTTTGGTCTTATCAACGCTAAGAGCTTCTCTGTTTTAGGTTCTTCCCAAAAAAACTTCTCTCTAAGTATCCTGATTACCTCTTCAAATATAAAAGGAGAGATATAAACTTCTATATCGTCCTTTAGGAATAGCCTTATAATTTCTAAAGCATTACCTCCGAAAGCAAAAGCAGATATAAAGACGTTAGTATCTATTACTACCTTAGTTTTATTTTCTGTAGCTATCAACTATATCCTCTATCTGAGTTTCTATTATTCCTCTTTCTATAGCCTTTTCTCTTCCATACCTCACTAACTCTTGCAGTTCTTTATCCTCAATATAACGTCTTAGAGCATCTCTTATCAATTCACTCTTGGTCATTCCTTCTTTATTGGCCATCTCAGTTATTTTTTCTTCCATCGCAGGGGGAAGAGATATAGTAGCTATTCTCGTTGTTCTTCCCATTAGTTTCACCTCAGCTTTCTTATAGTATTACTTAGTATTACTATACTACATTCTTATAGTCAAAACAATACATTTACAAAATAAAAATCTAATCTAATTCTTCTCTTCTTTTCCTACAAAAAGTTCCGGTTCTATTGACTTTTTCCTCTTTTTGGTGTTTGCTTTCATTGGGTGGCTCCTTTCTTGAATGTTTTTTCTATTACATGGATTATCCCACGGAGCCACTCTTTTCAATTTCAACTAAAAGGTAAGATTTATCAATTATCATAAAAAGGAGCAATATTTGGTGGCAAAACTATTTCCAGAAGGATTTATATGGGGAACAGCAACAGCATCATATCAAATTGAGGGGTCGCCTCTGGCTGACGGTGCAGGACCATCAATTTGGCACAGGTTTTCTCATACCCCGGGTAATATCTTAAACGGAGATACGGGGGACATAGCCGATGACCATTATCGTAGATATCGAGAAGATGTGGCTTTGATGAAAGAGCTGGGGTTGAAAGGGTACCGGTTTTCTATAGCCTGGCCAAGGATTTTCCCTTTTGGTAAAGGAAAAATAAACGAGAAAGGAGTAGATTTTTATAACCGGTTAGTAGATGAGCTGATGAACGCTGGCATAACTCCATTTGTCACTCTATATCACTGGGATTTACCCGCAGCTCTCCAGGATTTGGGAGGATGGGCTAATAGAGATATAGCCTGTTGGTATGCTGATTACGCTGATTTTATGTTCCAAAGATTGGGTGATAGAGTAAAAAACTGGATAACATTAAACGAACCCTGGGTAACTGCTTTTGTAGCTCACTATGAGGGAAGACATGCTCCCGGAATGAGAGATTTATACGCAGCATTTTTGATTACTCATAATCAATTAAGAGCTCATTCTAAAGCGGTCAGAGCATTTAGAGCGGAAACGAGAGGAGGAAAAATTGGTATAACTTTATCTAATAGTTCTCATGATCCAGCCAGCAACTCAAAAGAGGATAAGGAAGCTGCTCAATTTGCTCATGAATGGACTAATTATCCTCTATTTTTACACCCTATATGCAAAGGAGATTATCCAGAAAAGATTCGAGAGAAAGCAAAAGAATTTTTACCTCCTCATTATGAAAAAGATATGGCAGGAATAAAAGAACCCATAGATTTTGTAGGTATAAACTATTATTACGGTGATTTAATTCAAACTGACCCTCAATCACCACTGGGAGGGAGAGCAGTAGAAAGGGGACTACCCAAAACAGAAATGGGTTGGGAGATATATCCAGAAGGTTTTTATAAAATATTAAAAGGAGTCCAGGATGAATACGCTCCCCTGGAGGTTTTTGTAACAGAAAATGGAGCAGCGTTTGAAGATAAAGTAGAAGATGGAAAAGTACACGATGAAAGGAGAATCAGTTATTTAAAAGAGCATTTTAGTCAAGCCCTAAGAGCCATAGAGGATGGGGTTAAATTAAAAGGATACTTTGTATGGTCACTATTGGATAACTTTGAGTGGGCTTTAGGATACTCGAAGAGGTTTGGCATAGTGTATGTAGATTATGAAACTCAAAAGAGGATAATAAAAGATAGTGGTTATTGGTATTCTAAGGTCATAGAAAGTAATTCTATTATTGAGTAATACTGGTTTGAGAAAGTTGGACATGAAAATTTTAGAGTCTGTCCTGACTTTGGAAATTTCTCGCCAGAGGTACGTTACCAGAGGCGGGAAATGATGGTTAAGTATGCGGTGATGGTTCATTGCTAAAGCTTACGACCTTGATGAGGCAAACAAGATATCTGAACAAGATTTTGTAAGGTATCTGAAGATTTTAAAAATCGCGGGTTAAAATGGGTATTTATCGGTAGAATTTGAAGGCAAAGGAGATCAGTATTTTGGTGTAAAGCGGGCGATTGAACTTATTAATGAAAACTGGGAAGGAAAATAGAGTAGACCTCCGGCTTTAATATTGTTACTCTTCCCAGACAGAGTCAGAATCGAAATTAATAGCTGAGGGGAAAGTGCTTCTACATGAGTTGACACGATTTGAAAATGGGTTAAATTTGCAATAAGTAATCAATTGGGCTAAAATATTAGCGGTTGGTGAAACCACCAGCAACAAAAGAGTGGGTCTTGTGCCCACTCTTTTGTTGCTATTTGAATGGTAGTTATTTTTGTTTGATAATAGATATAATTAACCGATTGATTTGGTTGGAAGATAAAATCGGAGGGTCGTTTATGAAGACCGATATTTTTTTTGCCATAGAACAGTTGGAAAAAAGTAAAGGGATTCCCAAGGACAAGTTAAAGGAAACAATTGAAGCGGCCTTGCTTTCTGCTTATAGAAAAAATTTTAAGAGTTCCCATAAAGGGGTATCGGTAGAAGTAGATTCCCAAACCGGAGAAATTAAAGTTTTTGCCCGAAAAATGATAGTGGATAAATTAAAAGATTCTACTACCGAGATTTCATGGGAGGAAGTTCAAAGGTTAGGGTTAAAAGGCCAGGTTGGAGATTGGGTGTCTATTGAGGTTACCCCGCATGATTTTGGAAGAGTTGCTGCTCAGACAGCTAAGCAGGTTATTATGCAGCGTTTGCGAGAGGCAGAAAGAGATTTAATTTATGAAGAATTTGTAGAAAAAGTGGGAGAAGTAATTACTGGTCTGGTTAATCGAATAGAGGGCAAAGAAATAATAATTGATTTGGGGAGGGCCGAGGCTTCCCTTCCTCCCAATGAGCAAGTTTTTGCTGAAAGATATCGAATTGGGGGAAGAATGAAGTTCTATATTGTGGAAGTTAGAAAAAGCAGTAAAGGACCGAAAATCATTCTTTCGCGGACTCACCCTAATCTGGTAAAAAGACTTTTTGAACTTGAAGTCCCGGAAATTCAGGATGGGTTAGTAGATATAAAGGCTATTGCCCGCGAACCGGGGGTAAGGAGTAAGGTGGCAGTTGAAAGTCGAAGCGAGAAGGTTGATCCAATAGGAGCTTGTATAGGAAACCGTGGATCCCGGGTGAAAAATATTACCGATGAGTTAAGGGGAGAGAAAATTGATATTATAAGATGGAATAATGATCCGGCAGTTTTTATTACCGAAGCCCTTAGTCCGGCAAAAGTAATTCAGGTTGAACTTAATCAGGATGACAATACTGCGCAAGTGATTGTTCCAGAAAATCAGTTGTCTTTGGCTATTGGTAAGGAAGGACAAAATGCTCGTTTAGCCGCTCGTATTACCGGGTGGAGGATAGATATTAAAGGAAAGAAAGAAGAGGAGAAGGAACTTTCAGTATGAGAAAGAAGTCGGTCCCAATAAGGACCTGTATTGCTTGTAGAGAGAGAAAGGAAAAAAGAGAGCTGATTCGAATAGTAAGGAGCGCTATCGACAAAGTAGAGATAGATCCGACTGGTAAAAAATCAGGCCGGGGAGCCTATCTTTGCCGAAAAGAAGAGTGTATCTCAAAACTGTCAAAGGCTGATCTTTCCCGAGCACTGAAGAGTAATTTGAGCGAGTCAGATTATTCTGTGCTTAAGGGTTCTCTCCTTGAATTATTAACGTCTACCCAGAAGGAGGTTGATCATGGGGAAAATAAGGATATATAAGGTGGCTGAGCAACTGGGGATGCCCACCCATGATGTGATGGAGGTCCTTAAAGATTTAGGGGCTGAAGTTAAAAATCACATGAGTAGCATTGAAGACGATTTAATCGACTTGGTAAAAGAAGAGTTAGAACTACAAAAACAACAGGCAGAAGAGCTGAGGAAAAGAAAAGAGCGAACTTTATTATTGGAAAATGTCCCTACTATCAGGGAAATATCTAAATTATTGAACGTTGGATTTGAGGAATTAGCTATCCGGTTGGTCGACTGGAATATTGTTTTTGATTCTAAGAAGCCACTTCCTCCTTTAGTGGTGGAAAAGTTGGCTCGAACCTACGGTTGGGAAGTAGAGTGGAAAGAAGGCTTGAAAGAGAAAACCCTTGAATTGTTGGAGACTAAAAATTCTCCTCGGCCACCGATAGTCACTATTTTGGGCCATGTGGATCATGGCAAAACTACTTTGCTTGATGCCATTCGTCAATCCCGGGTGGCAGAGTCCGAATTTGGGGGTATTACCCAGAAGATAGGAGCTTACCAGGTAGAATTAGCAGGGCGGAAAATAACTTTTATCGACACCCCAGGTCATGAGGCTTTCACCACTATGAGAGCTCGAGGGGCTCAAGTAACCGATGTTGCTGTTTTAGTGGTAGCTGCCGATGATGGAGTGATGCCGCAAACCATAGAAGCTATCCAACATGCCCGGGCAGCCGATGTGCCAATAGTGGTAGCCATAAATAAGGTGGATAAACCTGGTGCAAACCCCGAAAGAGTAAAGCAGCAGTTGGCCGACCAACAGCTTATCCCCGAGGAATGGGGGGGAGACACTATTGTGGTCAATGTTTCTGCCTTACAAAAAAAGGGAATTGAAGACCTATTGGAAATGATTCTGCTTCAGGCAGACATGTTAGAATTGAGAGCTCGAGTTGATAGTTATGCTACTGGAGTGGTTATCGAGTCACGATTGGATAGAGGCAGGGGACCGGTGGCCACAGTAATTGTGCAAGAGGGGACTCTAAAAGTGGGTGATTTTTTTGTGGTTGGTAACACTTGGGGGAAGGTGCGGAGCTTAATAAGTGATTTAGGGCAAACTGTGAAACAAGCCCTTCCTTCCACCCCGGTTGAAGTTGTGGGTTTTTCCGAAGTTCCTTCCGCTGGGGCTAAACTGTTGGTAGTAGAGAACGAAAAGATAGCCCGATCCATTGCCGAAGATCGACAGCAAAAAGAAAGAGAAAAAATGCTGGAGAGCTCAAAGCCCACTCCTTATTCTCTGGAAGAAATTTTATCCCCTCAAGGCACAGAAACCAAACAGTTAAATTTGGTAGTTAAAGCTGATTTTCATGGATCAATAGAAGCTCTGGAACAGGCTCTTTCTCAATTGTCAACCGATGAGGTTAGCCTTAATTTCGTTTCTAAAGGAGTTGGAAATATTACCGAAGCAGACATTATGTTGGCTTCGGCTTCTCAGGCAATAGTGGTTGGCTTTAACGTAAAATTACTCAGCAGTGCGGAAAAATTGGCTAAACAAGAGGGAGTAGAGGTTCGTCTCTATCGGGTGATTTATGATTTGATGGAAGACATAGAAAAAGCTATTACCGGTATGGTTGAGCCACAAAAGGTAGAGGAAACTATCGGGAAAGCGGAAGTCAGGGCTATTTTTAAAATTCCTCGAGTGGGAATAATAGCCGGTTGTTATGTTACCCAAGGTAAAATCGACCGAAATGCTTGGGTAAGAGTAATTAGAAATGAAGAGATGATTAAAGATAAAGTTAAAATTGTTTCGCTTAAACATTTTAAGGAAGATGTCCGAGAGATATCTCAGGGTTATGAATGCGGCATCGGGCTCGACCATTTTGACGAATTAGAAGAAGGAGATGTTTTAGAGGCTTATGTTATTCGGGAGCAAAAATGAGAGTAGGAGTATGTCAAATTGAAATCTTTATTGACCATAGTTTTTCCCTTAAGGACAAACGAAGAGTGGTCAATTCTATTAAAAATAGGATTAAAAACCGGTTTAACGTTTCTATTATTGAAACTGGGACCGGTACTAATCGTAAAAAAACCACCATCGGGCTATCTTGCGTGGGAATAGATGAGAATAGTGTGAGAAATTTGCTAAACCAGATCGTCTCTTTTTTGGAAGAGGATGATCGCTTAGAAATTACTGATCTTAGCGCCGAAATTTATTGAGAAGTAGTGGTGATAAATGAAAGAACAAAGGGCAGAAAGAATTGCCAAGCTTTTGGAAAAGGAAACTTCCTCCTTGCTACTTTTCCAGATGAAAGATCCTCGTTTAAAACGGTTTACCATAACCCGAGTTTGGGTTTCGCCTGACCTTCGTTTAGCACGGATTTTTATTGATTTTCCCGGTAGCGAAGAAGAAAGAATAGAGAAGTTTGAAACCCTGACTCATGCTACTAAATTTATCAAAGCCGAATTAGCCCGAAAGATAAGGATAAAATTCTTTCCGGAAATCGTCTTTGTCAAAGATGACCTTCTACCCAAAGCTTTCCGGGTAGTTCAGCTAATCAACCAAATGGAAAGTGAGTGGAAAAAGGGTGAATCAGATCAGCCAGAAACTGAAGAAGATCATTGATCATTATTCCCAGTTTGTGATTTCGTCTCATCAGAATGTCGATGGTGATGGGTTAGGGTCAGCTTTATCCCTTCATTTTCTTCTGCAAAGTCAGGGGAAAAAAAGTACGGTAGTTTATGATGGAAACATTCCCTATTTCTATCAGTTTTTACCTGGAATAGACGAAATTTCCAGTTGGGAAGATTTTTCTCGTAACTTGGATGCTTTTCCGCAAACGGTATTTTGGGTTTTGGATTGTTCTAACCCCGCCAGATTAGGGGGGGTAGAACGGCTGCTTCCTAACTGCTCATTGGTGGTCAATTTAGATCATCATCCTGACAACAGCCACTTTGGGGACATTAATTTGGTTTGTCCGCAAATTCCGGCCTCTTCCCTTTTGGTCTACCAGTTGATTAAGGACCTGGAAGTAGCTCTTAACCGGGAAATGGCGACCAATATTCTTACTGGAATTATTACCGATACCGGTGGCTTCCAGTTTTTTGAATTAGATCAGAAATTAATTGGAATAATAGATGAATTGGTAGGTGCAGGAGCCTCGATGAGCACCATTATGAGGCATGCTTTCCATTATCGGAGCGTTCAGGCTTTGAAGCTATTAGGCAGAGCGTTGGAAAACCTTTGGTTCGATTCTCAGCTGAAATATACTATCATCCATCTTTCTCAGGAAGACTTTTTAGCTTGTCAGGCTAAAGAAGAGGATGCAGAAGGGATAGTAGATTACGGTCTATTTATACCTGGTGCTGAAATTACCGTTTTTTTTAAAGAGGTCAAACCTAAGAATTTTAAAGTTAGTTTGCGTTCCCGGGGAAAGATTAATGTTCTTCCTGTTGCCCACCAATTTGGTGGAGGAGGTCATCTAAAAGCAGCTGGCTTTAAGATTAGTGGAAGCTATCCGGAAGTAAATAAAAAAGTGATTGCTTTTTTGAAGGAGTTTTTAGCCCATCCCCAGGATGACAAAGAAACTTTGGAAGAAGATGCCCGGCGGAGTATTGAATCTTTATAAACCGGTGGGGGTGACCTCTTACCAGGTAGTAGAAAAAGTGAAAACTGTTTTGGGGACTAAAACCGGTCATGCTGGAACACTTGACCCCTTTGCTCGGGGAGTGTTGTTGGTTTGTTGGGGACGGGCTACTCGCTTGAGTCCTTATCTTCAGGAATTAACCAAGATTTATCGGGCCAAAATTCGGCTGGGGATAACCACCGACACCTTTGATGTTAAAGGAGAGGTAACGGCGGTTAATTTTGCCGATTTGTCTGCTGAGGATTTGCAAGCGGTTATACCTAAGTTCAAAGGAAATATAATTCAACCGATTCCCTCGTTTTCTGCCTCTAAATATAAGGGGAAGCCTCGTTACCGCTATGCTAGGGAAGGGATGAATATTCCTGCTAAAAATAAAAAGGTTTTAATTTCCCGGATTGAGATGATTAACTTTGAGTCCGGGCTTTTTCCCCAGGCCGAGCTTGTGGTTGAGTGTTCAAGTGGTACTTATATTCGTTCCCTGGCACAGGAAATTGGTCAGGAGTTGGAAGTGGGGTCTTATTTGGCTTCTCTTCGGAGAGACAAAATCGGCCGCTTCGTATGGGAAAATAGCTTGGATGTTTTTCAAGCAGAGATAAATCGGGAGTTGATAATCCGCTCCAGCTTGCCTCCAGCAGATGCTCTTTACTGGCTTGAAAAAGTTCAGCTGGATTCTTCGCAGGCTAATAGATTTAGTCATGGAAATTGGATTAACTGGCAATTGTCTTTTAATAGCTCGCTGGTGCGGGTCTTCAGAGGAGACTGTTTTTTGGGATTGGGTGAAATAAAAGAGGACCGGCTCAAGCCCATTTTGGTATGGGAGTGATAACTAACTATGACTTTCCGACGTGGAATTGAGAGAACAGAAAAAGGGCAGGTCTTATCTTTAGGTTTTTTTGATGGTGTTCATCGAGGACATCAAAAAGTGCTTACTTTGGCTTTTAGGGAGGCTGACCAGCTGGGGAAAAGATTAGAGATACTTACTTTCTATCCTCATCCGGTTAACTTTCTTAATTTTCCAAACTCTTTAAACTATTTAACCACTTATCAGGAAAAGTACCAATTAATTCAAGATTTTTTCCCTAAGTCGAGTGTTCGCTTTCTCCGGTTCAACCAGCAATTACGGTCAACCACTCCTGAATCTTTTGTCCAAAAAATTGGACTCTTTTTCCAGCCGGAGATGGTGGTGGTGGGGAAAAACTTTCGTTTTGGGGTTAACCGCCGGGGGGATTCTATCTTTCTTAAGGAGAAGCTGGAAGCCGAGGGCATAAAAGTGAAAATTGTTCCCACCTGGCAAGAAGACAAGCAGACGGTATCCAGCTCTAAAATCCGCTTTTTAATTGAAAAAGGTTTTATCTCGAAGGCTAATCAATTTTTAGGATACCCCTTTTTCTTAATGGGAAGAGTAAGAAAGGGGAAAGGAATGGGAAGAAAATTAGGTTTTCCTACTGCCAACCTTTATCCTCCTGTCCGGAAAATTCTTCCTCCGCCAGGAGTTTATTTTGGTTATGCTCAGGCAGTGAATCTTGCTCTGGTTTGGCCGGCCCTAATTTATGTTGGGACTAAACCGTCTTTAGAAGCCAACGCTCGCCAAGTAGTAGAGGTTTACTGTCCCGATTTATCCGATAAAAATCTATATCAAGAAAAGTTAGCGGTTTATTTTTTACAGTTTTCTCGAGCTGAAAAAGTTTTTCCCGATCTTACTGCTCTGCAAGCGCAAATTGCTCAAGACTTAAAGAAGTTCCAGCAATATTTACACTATCACCCGGGTATGATAAACTATTTGTTGAATGTCAAGAAGTTGGAGGTGTAATGGTTTGGCCCTTACTAAGGAGAAGAAACAGGAAATAATCGACCAATTTAAAATCCATGGGGAGGACACCGGTTCTCCCGAAGTACAAATTGCTCTGTTAACCGAGAAAATTCAACGGTTGACCGACCATTTGAAAAAAAATCCCAAGGATTTTCATTCCCGTAGAGGTCTGTTTATTATGGTGGGTCAAAGAAGAAGGCTGTTGAATTATCTCAAAAAATATCATTTGGACCGTTACTACTCGATTATCGAGAAGTTAGGGTTAAGAAAGTAAAGGAGGTTGTTACAAATAGAAAGAATAGAAATTCCTTTTGGTTCAGAAAACATAATAGTAGAAGTTGGAAAGGTCGCGCGGCAGGCAGGCGGTTCATGTATGGTGTATTACGGGGATACGGCAGTTTTAGTGACTGCTACCTCTTCTCCTACTGCTCGAGAGGAAATTGATTTTGTCCCTTTAGTAGTTGATTTTGAAGAGCGCTTTTATGCCGCCGGTAAAATACCGGGAGGATTTATTAAAAGAGAGGGAAGGCCAAGAACTACCGCTATTCTTAATGCTCGTTTGGTCGATCGTTCACTCCGACCCCTTTTCCCTCCCTTGTTTCGCAACGAAACCCAGGTAGTTTCTACTGTGCTATCGGTGGATGAAATTCACCCGCCAGATGTTATTTCCATATTAGGTGCTTCTATAGCTTTGGTTTTGTCGGACATCCCGTTTGCCGGGCCAGTGGGGGCTTGTCGAGTGGGGATGATTGATCAAGAGTTGGTAGTTAATCCTGGCTTAGAAGAGTTAAGCAGAAGCAGTCTGGATATGTTAGTTGCCGGTACCGATCAGGGAATAACCATGATCGAGGCTGGGGCTTCTGAAGTGACTGAAGAGAAAATAGGCCAGGCGTTAGAAATGGCTTATCGGCAAATTAAGGATTTGATAAAGACCCAAGTAGAAATTCAAAATAGATTGGGCAAAACTAAAAGAGAAATTGCACCTCCTCTTCATTTGGAGGACTTGGGAGCATGGTTAAGAGAGTCTTACCAGCCATTAGTTCGAGAACGGATTGCTATTCCGGAGAAAGAAATTCGAGAACTGGAAATCAATCTTCTTTTGCAAAAGGCGAAAGAAGAAGGAGAAGAAAAGTTTGAAGACCTTACCGGATTTGGCTTGAAGTGGGAAGAGATGATAGAAGAAGAAGTGCGAAGCTTGCTTTTTAAAACTGGTCATCGACAAGATGGCAGGTCTCCCAAAGAAATTCGGCCAATAACCTGTGAGACCGGAGTGCTTCCTCGAACCCATGGTTCTAGCCTTTTTACCCGGGGACAGACCCAGGCTTTGGTTATTACCACCTTGGGAGCAACCAGTGAAGAACAAAAAGTGGATGGCTTGCAAGAAGAAGAGGCAAAACGCTTTATGCTTCACTACAATTTCCCTCCCTATAGTACAGGAGAAGTTCGTCCTATGAGGGGGCCGGGTAGAAGGGAAATCGGCCATGGTGCTTTGGCGGAGAGAGCTTTAGAAAGATTTATTCCCTCAGAAGAGGATTTTCCCTATACCATTAGAGTGGTATCCGAGATTTTAGAATCTAATGGTTCTTCTTCGATGGCAACGGTATGTGGAGCCAGTCTTTCTTTAATGGATGCCGGTATTCCAATCAAGACCGCTTGCGCCGGATTATCCATTGGCTTGATGACTTCTGCCGACCAATACTTACTTTTGAGGGATATCTTGGGGTCGGAAGACCATTATGGAGAAATGGATTTTAAGGTAGCCGGTAGCGAGGATGGAATTACTGCTATCCAGTTGGATGTTAAAAACCAGGGACTGGCGGTTGACATTTTGAAAGAAGCCCTGATTGAAGCTAAGGAAGGAAGAGCTCATATTTTAGGTGTCATGAACGCCGTATTAGAAAAACCGAGGGTATCTGTTTCTCCTTATGCACCTAAAATTGGGATTGTGGAAGTTAAACCGGATCGTATCGGAGCCTTAATCGGCCCAGGAGGCAAGGTAATTAAGAAAATTGTGGAAGAAACTGGGGTAACCATCGACATTCAAGACGATGGTAAAGTGCTGATATTTTCGAGAACGGATGAAGGAAAAGAGAAGGCCCTGCAGATGATTAATAGTATTACTCAGGATGTAGAAGTAGGTAAGATTTACCTGGGTAAGGTAACGAGAATTACCGATTTTGGGGCGTTTGTGGAAATTTTCCCGGGGAGAGAAGGTTTGTGTCATATTTCCCAGTTATCCAAAGAAAGGGTTCGTAAAGTAGAAGATTTTGTCAAAGTGGGAGACGACCTTTTAGTAAAAGTAACCGGGGTTGATTCTTTGGGCAGGATCAACTTAAGCCATAAAGAAGCTCAAGCCGGTGCCTCTTCTGAGAACAAAAATCCTTCACACAACCGGGAGACCGGAAAAAGTCATCAAAAAAGGAGATAGCTGTTTTTACTTTATGACGGTCAATAAGCTTAAAGTTAGTGTTTCTTCTTTTTTAGCTATTTTTTCAGTGTACCTTTTTTTAGCCCTGATTTCCTTGGATATGGGGGTGGTAGGTGCTCTTTTGGCCAACTTTTTCCTCCGTCTATTTGGTATCGGGGCTTACCTTTTACCCTTTATTCTGATCTACTTGGTTTTTGAAATTAACCTTTTTTTCTTCCCTCGACAGTTTAAGAGTTTAAGCCGGATAATCAGTGTTTCTATCTGGTTTCTGATCTTTCTGGTTCTCTCCCAAAGAAGTGCCGACCAAGGAGGGATAGCTCTCTCTACCGGTTATTTTGGAGGTATTGTGGGAAACTTCCTCTATCAAGAACTGAGTTACTTTGTGGGGGAGGTAGGGACTATTTTAATCCTGTTTACCCTTGGGTTTGTTGGTGTCTTCTTGGCCGGGGAAGGGAAAATTATTCGGAAATTCTACTATTGTTTAGAACGGATATTCGAGGAAGTTGCCTCCTCTTTATCCACTTTGTTTACCTCTATTCCAAAGAGAGCTAAGGAAAACCCAGTTAACGCTGTGTCTGAACAAGAACCTCCCTATTTGGAAGAAGTAATGGCTTCTTTTGCGAAAGCCGATGGTAACTTAGAACAAACGTCTATCCCCTTGGATGTGGAAGAGAGTGATTTGGTATTTTCTCCTCCTTCTCCTCCCCAGGCTAAGGCAAAAAGTCGAAATAGCTCTTTTCGGAAAGCTAAGCCTGCTGCTCGTGGATCAGGCCAGTGGGTTTTACCTGATTCTCAACTGCTCCGTTTTTATCCTTCAAAGAGAAAAAGAAAAAATGACTCAGAGATTGCCCAGAATATTGAAAAATTAGAAAAAACTTTGGATGAATTTCACGTTTCTGGTCGAGTAGTTAGCGTGCAAGTGGGTCCTAACATTACCCGCTATGAATTTCAACCGGCTCCCGGAATCAAAGTAAATAAAATTGTTAGCCTGTCTAACGATATTGCGTTGGCTTTTGCGGCAGCAGCGGTAAGAATAGAGGCTCCTATACCGGGGAAAGCAGCGGTAGGAATTGAGATTCCCAATCGGCATAAAGAGATAGTATCCTTACGGGAGTTAATCGAAGTGAAAGAGTTTAAGGAGGACCCCTCTCCGCTGATGGTAGCTTTGGGGAAGGGAGTAAGTGGCGAACCGTTATTTTTTGACCTAAAAGACATGCCTCATCTTCTTATTGCGGGGGCTACCGGGTCGGGTAAAAGTGTTTGTATAAATTCTATTTTGGCCAGTTTGCTTTACCGTTCCACCCCCCAGAATCTTCGGATAGGATTGGTAGACCCTAAACGGGTGGAGCTATCGGTTTATTCCGGCTTACCTCATTTGTGTGCTCCAGTAATTTCCGAGGTAAAGTGGGTAGTAAAGTTTCTAAAGTGGGCTTGTCGAGAAATGGATAACCGCTATGAACTCTTGTCTGAATTCTCTGCCCGCAACCTGGAAGAGTATAATCAAATGGTTCAGCCGGAGGAAAGACTGCCATATCTGGTAATAATAATCGATGAGTTGGCCGATTTAATGATGACTGCTTCTTCTCAGATAGAAACCTATATTTGTCGTTTAGCCCAGATGGCCAGAGCGGTTGGGATTCATCTGGTGATTGCCACCCAGCGACCGTCGGTAGATGTGATTACTGGTTTGATAAAAGCTAATTTTCCCTCTCGGATAGCTTTTGCCGTTTCTTCCCAGGTTGATTCTAAAACCATTTTAGATGGTCCGGGGGCGGAAAAACTGTTGGGACATGGAGATTTGCTTTTCTCTCCGGTAGGGTCTACTAAGTCAATCAGGGGGCAGGGGGCTTTTGTCAGTACTGCTGAAACTAAAAAATTGGTGGCCTTTTGGGCTTCTCAAGAAGGGGAAAAGTACTATTCTTTAGAGTTTGTCCCTCAGGAGGAATCACCTTTGGAATTTTCCGCAGAAGAGGATGAATTGTACCAAGAAGCGGTTTCTACAGTAGTGAAAGCTGGTAAGGCTTCCACTTCTCTTCTACAACGGCGTCTTAGGATTGGTTTTAACCGGGCTGCTCGTCTGATTGAACGGATGGAACAAGATGGAATCGTAGGTCCCTATGAAGGAGGAAAGGCCAGGAAAGTAATAGTAAATCGAGAGGGGAAGTGAAACATGGACCTGGAATTGGCTCGTTCTCTGGGAGAAAAACTAAAAAATGTGCGGGAAGAGAAGGGGCTTCCTTTAAAAAAAATTGAGGAAGAAACTTTCATTTCCTTACGATATTTAAAAGCGCTGGAAGAAGGGCGATGGAATGAATTACCGGGCAAAGCTTATATTTTAGGCTATATAAAGAAATACAGTCGCCTTTTGGATTTGGATGAAAATGAGATAGTGACTCAAGCCAAACAAGTTTTCACTGAAACTCGTCTATCTTCTAAGGACAAGGAAGAGACCGCTTCTTTATCTCTTCCTGCTGCTCGGCCTAAATCTCACTTTTTTCAGCGGATATTAATTTACTTAGTGGTATTGGCTGCTTTTTTTGCTGTCCTTTTTGTTGTTTTTTCTTTACCTTCTTTTACTTCTATCCCTTCTTTTTCTCAACCGACTGAAACCGAAGCCCCGACTGAACCGGTTGCTACCACTTCTTTACCTCAACCAGAGGAAACACCACAATTTGCTCTTCACTTACTTCTCCTGCCGGAAGATATGGCCTGGGTAGAAATTACCCATCAGACACAAACCGTGTTTCAGGGAGTGCTGGTTCCCGGTAAGCAATATCTGTTCAAAGCGAATACTCCGCTTACTTTGTCCGGGGTAAACGGTAGCCAGGTGAGGGTCCAGATTAACGGAGAAGACGCGGGATATCTATCAGTAGCAGAAGGGGATTTTTCTCGGACGATTAATCCATGAGGAAGATTTTTTTCACCAGTTTAGGATGTGATAAAAACTTAGTTGATTCAGAAGTTGTTCTGGGTAACTTAGTAGTGGGAGGATATAACCATTTTTCTCCCCCGGAAGAAGCAGAGATTCTTATTCTGAATACCTGTGCTTTTATTGACTCTGCTTGTCGGGAAGCGGAAGAGTGGATCAAAAAATATATTTCCTGGAAAGAAAAAGATCCTGGTAAAAAAGTAGTGGTAATGGGGTGTTACCCTGAACGTTTCGGGCCAGAGGTTGCTTCTCGTTTTCCAGAGGTAGACTGGTGGGTGGGAGTTAACGATTTTTCGCGAATTGTTCAGATTTTGCAGAACCCTCAAAAGCGAGTCTGGATGGACTCACCCTGGTATTTGTACGATGAAGAATCCCCTCGATTGATTACCGAGTCTCCTCATTATGCTTTTGTGAAAATAGCGGAGGGCTGCAATCGAAATTGCAGTTATTGCCTCATTCCCCAAATAAAAGGGCCGCTTCGCAGTCGAACTATTTCCTCGATAGAAAAAGAGATAGTTAATTTGCTGGAAGGAGGGACCAACGAAATTATTTTAGTGGCCCAGGACTTAGGTGCGTACGGGTTAGACCGATATGGGAAACCAGCCTTATCCCAGCTGCTTGCCCGGTTAGAAAAAATCGTTCCTGCTGGTCGCTGGGTTCGATTACTTTACCTTTCTCCTGAACACTTGGATTGGGAACTGATAGAGACAATTGCCCAAGTCAAAAGTGTGGTGCACTACCTCGATCTCCCTCTACAGCACGTGAATCCTGTTATCCTTCAAAAAATGAACCGTCGGTATCGGCTACCGGAGATCCGAAAAAAACTGGAAAGAATGAGGCTCTTACTTCCGGATATAGTTATTCGCACCACTTTCCTGGTAGGATTTCCGGGAGAAGACCAGAAGTCTTTTCAAGAACTATTAAGTTTTGTTCAAGACTTTGCTTTTGAAAGGATGGGGGCTTTTATTTATTCCGACGAACCAGGTTCCCAGTCAGCCCGATTACAACCCAAAGTTCCTCTGTCAGTTGCTCAGGACAGGTTTGATTTGCTTATGGAAACCCAACAAAAAATCATGGACCGTTTTCATCAGAGTTTAGTGGGGAAAGAAATATTTGCTATTATAGATCAGATTCTTCCTGAAAACAGCACCCCTGCTGGCGGTTGTTTTTTAGGACGTACTTATGGAGATGCCCCTGAAGTAGATGCTCAAATAAAGATTTTTCCTGGAGACGAAAAACTAAATTTAGGACAGATAGTAAAAGTAAAAGTAACCAAAGCGGAAACTTTTTGTCTGGAGGGCAAAACAATATGAAAGCAGCTATTATTTGTGTAGGAACTGAATTAGTAAGTGGATTGGTCCAGGATAAAAATGCTTTTTATCTTTCTCATAATTTAGTGGCCGAGAAAATAATCCCTCAGCTGATTCTATTTGTTCCTGACCAAAAAGAAACTATAATTCAATCTTTACAATTTGCATTTGCGCAACCGGAAGTTCAACTGGTAATTGTTTCGGGAGGATTGGGTCCTACCGAAGACGATCTAACCCGGGAAGCGATAGCTGAATTTGTTCAAAAGCCTTTAGTGTTTGTCACTGAAGCCTGGGAAAGGATCTGCTCCTTTTACCAGAAAATTAGGGGAGTAGCTCCACCTCCCAACAATGAAAGACAGGCTTATTTTCCAGAAGGAGCCACTATTTTGTATAATCAAATGGGAACTGCTCCTGCTTTTAAAGTGGATTTTAAAGATAAAAGAATATATGTTATTCCCGGGGTACCTCAAGAAGCCAATTTTTTCTGGGAAAAGATAAAAGCAGAAATTCAACCCGAGGCCTCCTCTTTTTACCGAACTAAAATTATAAAGCTGATTGGTATTGGAGAATCAGATTTAGAACAAAAAATCAAGCCTTTTCTTTCTCCCCTTCCTCCTAAGTTAAAGCCGGCTTTTCTTCCGCGGGATGGAGAAATCTGGTTTTATATATCCGGTGATTCCGTAGCCCCGGAAGAAGAAAAAGTTGCGCTTTCGGTGATAGCCAGGTTGGAGCAAGAACTTAAAAAATACCTATTTTCTTCTTATGGTAACAGTCCGGAAGAGGCGGTAGGAAATCTTTTACTTCGGCTTAATGCCCGGTTAGCGGTTGCCGAATCTTGCTCTGGAGGTCTTTTGGGACACAGGATAACCAACGTTCCTGGAAGCTCAAATTATTTTGAGCGAGGGTTAATTGTGTATAGCAATCAATCTAAGGAGGAAGAACTGGCTATTCCTCAGGGCGTATTATCCCGGGAAGGGGCAGTAAGCGAAGTAGTAGCCCGGCTTTTAGCTGAGAATATCAGGAAAAAGGCAAAGACTGATTATGGAATAGGAATAACCGGTATTGCCGGACCCACTGGTGCCACCCCCCAAAAACCGGTAGGTCTGGTTTATATCGGCTTAGCCGATTCACAAACCACCCGAGTTGAGCGCTTTCAATTTATGGGAGATAGGGAAACCGTGAAAAAAAGAACCACTCAGTCGGCTCTTTTTATGTTATTTTCCCTTCTAAGAGAGAAGATAGAAAATGGATTCTGAAAAAATTCGTTGTTTCGTGGCTTTCCCTTTTTCTGAAGAGAGCAAATGCTTTTTAGAAAAAGTAATCAAAAAACTTAAACCATCTGTGTCCAATGTCAAGTGGGTAAAAAGAGAGCAAATGCACCTTACCCTCCACTTTTTCTCCGCTCTTTCCTTAGAAGAAGTGAGAGAAGTCTCTCAAATAGTGGATAAAGTCAGCCAGCGGTTTTCTTCCTTTCCGATTGAGTTAGAAAACTTGGGGGTGTTTCCGTCTTGGAATAAAGTCCGGGTGATATGGGTGGGGCTTAACCCAGAAGGGAAGAAAAAAGTAGAAGAGGTTTTCCTTGCCCTGGAGGAGGAATTGGGGAAACTGGGCTTTTCCCAGGAAAATAGGAAAATTACCCCTCATATCACTTTGGCGCGAAGTCGGGATCCATTTTCGGTTGCTGCTGACTCCTGGGAGCTATCTCAACCGTTTCCTACTGAACTAACCGAGCTGGCCTTTATCAAAAGTGTTCTTACCCCCCGGGGCCCCCTTTACCAGCCTTTGGGCTCTTTTTCTTTAGGAGGTTCCGGTAATCGATTGTCTGAATGAATGGAATAATTTATTATATTTCGGTACAATAGTTAAAAATTAGTGGAAACCTACCTGGTATTTTAACCGTTTAAAACGGGAAGAGGTGAATTTTTTGAGTACCAGAGAAGAAATGATCAAACAGGCTATGACTGCCATAGAGAAAAAATACGGTAAAGGTTCAATTATGTATTTGGACCAAAGAGGGGTAGCTACCGATGTAGAAGTGATTAAAACCGGGTCAATTTTGTTAAATATTGCCCTGGGAGTGGGTGGTCTCCCTCGGGGAAGGGTGGTAGAAATTTTTGGTCCGGAAGCTTCTGGAAAAACTACTATTGCTCTGCATGCGGTGGCTGAGTCTCAAAAAAGTGGAGGAGTAGCCGCTTTTGTGGATGCCGAACATGCGCTCGATCCTTCTTATGCTAACAAAATAGGAGTACAAACTGACAAGCTGATTATATCTCAGCCCAGTACGGCAGAAGAGGCACTGGATATTGTAGACACTCTGGTCCGGAGCGGGGGAGTGGATATAGTGGTGTTGGATTCGGTGGCGGCTTTGGTTCCCCGGGCAGAGCTGGAAGGAGGAATTGGGGATCCATCGGTAGGGTTACAAGCCCGGCTTATGTCCCAAGCTTTGCGGATGTTAACCGGTTATATCAGCAAAACCAAGACAGTGGCTATTTTTGTCAACCAACTGAGGGAAAAAATTGGTATGGGTTATGGCTATGGTCCTTCGGAAACTACGCCGGGAGGAAGAGCCCTCAAGTTTTATGCCAGTGTTCGCTTGGATGTTCGTAAACGGGAGTTTTTACGAGACGGAGATCAAATCACCGGCACTAAAACCAGAGTTAAGGTGGTAAAAAACAAAGTAGCTCCCCCTTTCAGAGAAGTGGAAGTAGAACTCGTCTATGGAGAGGGAATTTCTAAAGAATCTGAGATTATCGAGCTGGGAGAGCAGGCTAAAATAATAAAAAAATCGGGGAGCTGGTTTTCTTTTGAAGATTACCGGTTAGGCCAGGGGAGGGCCAATGCCTGTCAATTTTTGAAAGAACATCCAGAAGTAGAGGAGAAAATTCTATTCTCTGCTTTAGAAAAGTTAGGGATAGACCCAAAAATTGCTATTGGCCAAAGCCAAAATGAATCAAAGTAGGTCTGCTTATCAAAAAGCCATTAAATATTTAGGTCGCCGATGGTATACCAATTATGAACTTTGTCAGAAACTTTCCAAAGCTGGCTTTTCCCAGGGAGAAATAGCCGAGGTAGTTGAAACTTTAACCGAACAAGGTTATCTAAACGATGCCCGATATGTTCAACTTTATATAGAAGAAAAGAGGGCAACCAATCCTAAGGGGAAAAAGTGGTTGCAGGCAGAGTTTAAGAAAAAAGGAATTCCTCCTGAGCTTATTTTTCAGTATCTGGAAAAGTACTATCCCCCGGAAAAAGAGGAAGAAGATGTTGGTCGATTGGCTCGGACCTGGTTACAACGGGGAGAAAAGAGGGAAAAAATTGTTTCCCGGCTTTTAAGAAGAGGGTTTGACTGGCCTCTTATTCAGAGAGTCTGGGCTCAGATAGAGGAGGAATTCCGTTCTTGACTTGTAGTTTAACCGCTATTAGAATTATTTTCACGCTGTAAGAACGTACTTTGAAAAGTAAATAAGGGGTGAATCCAGAAATGGAGTTAATATATATATTACTGGCTATAGCAGGAGGGTTGGGAGCAGGGTTTTTACTGCGTACCCTGCAAACTAAGTTAGGATTAGACCGGGCAAAAGAAGAAGCGCAAGAGATTATTGGTAAAGCCAAGGAAGAGGCAGAAACGGCCAGACGAGAGGCTTTAATTTCAGCTAAGGAGGAAATCTTAAAAGAACGGCAAGCGCTGGAACAGGAAATAAACCGCAAGAAAAAAGAGCTGGAAAATTTGGAGCTTCGGCTTTTGCGGCGAGAAGAAACTTTAGAGCGTAGATTAGACCAGTTAGAGCAAAAAGAGGCAAGCTTGCAAAAAATTAAAGAGGAATCGGAAAGAGCTAAAAGACAGATAGATGAGCTCAAACAACAAGCGGAAAAAGAACTGCAAAAGGTGGCAGCGATGACCGAAGAAGAAGCCCGGGAACAACTTTTAGAGAAAGTGGAAAAAACTTTAGAATATGAGGTGGGCATGAAAATAAAAGAAGCAGAAACCCAGGCCAAAAAGGAATCAGAAAGAGTGGCCCGAGAAATTGTGGCCGGGGCCATTCAAAGGTATGCGGCTGAATTTACTACTGAACACACAGTTTCGGTGGTTAGTCTCCCTAATGATGAAATGAAAGGTAGAATTATTGGCCGGGAAGGAAGGAATATCCGTACTTTTGAGCTGGTAACCGGAGTGGATTTGATTATTGATGATACTCCAGAAGCGGTAATTATTTCTTCTTTCGATCCTATCCGGCGGGAGATTGCCCGGATTGCTCTGGAGAAACTGATTTTGGATGGGAGAATCCATCCGGCTCGCATTGAAGAATTGATAGAGAAAGCGAAAGTGCAAGTTGAAGAGAAAATTTTGCAAGAAGGAGAACAGGCCCTGTTTGATACCGGAGTAAAAAATATAAATCCGGAACTGGTTAAATATTTGGGGAAACTTTATTTTCGAACCAGCTATGGCCAAAATGTGTTACAACATTCTAAAGAGGTGGCTTATTTTGCCGGGATGATGGCGGCTGAGTTAGGGGGCAACGCTACTTTAGCCAGAAGGGCCGGTCTTTTGCATGATATTGGAAAAGCGATAGACCATGATGTGGAAGGATCTCATGCCCAAATCGGAGCCGAATTGGCCAGTCGTTACCAAGAAAAACCGGAGATAATTCACGCGATCGAAGCTCACCATGAGGAGGTGGAGGCTCGGACTCTGGAGGCAGCACTGGTACAGGCGGCTGACGCTATTTCTGCTTCTCGCCCGGGAGCTCGCCGAGAGAGTATTGAAGCTTATATTAAGCGTTTAGAACAGTTGGAAAAAATAGCCAATTCTTTTGAAGGGGTAGAAAAGTCGTATGCTATTCAGGCGGGGAGAGAGGTTAGGATTATAGTTAAGCCGGAAAAGATTGATGATGTACTTTCGGCTAAATTGGCCCGGGAAGTAGTAAACAAGGTAGAGAAGGAATTGGAATATCCGGGTCAAATCAAGATTACCGTAATTCGGGAGACCAGAGCGGTAGAATATGCCAAATAAGGAGAGAAAACTTAATTGAGATTTTTGGTTATAGGAGATATAGTAGGTAAACCAGGAAGAAAGATTTTGAAAGAAAAATTGGGGGAACTTAAGGCTAATTTTTCTCCCCAGGCAGTAATAGTAAATGGAGAAAATGCAGCCGGGGGGTTTGGTTTGACTCCCCCAGTTTGTGAAGAAATTCTATCCTTAGGGGTGGATGTAGTTACCAGCGGGAATCACATCTGGGATAAAAAAGAGGTTATTCCTTATCTGGATGAACAAAGTTGTCTTTTAAGACCACTTAATTATCCACCCACAGTTCCCGGCCGAGGCACGGTAGTTATGACCACCAATCGAATCCAATGGGCAGTAATCAATTTGAGCGGAAGAGTTTTTATGCCTACCCTGGACTGTCCTTTCCAGCGAATCGAGCAGGAGTTAAAAAACGTTAGAGAAGTAACCCCTATCATTTTGATCGACTTTCATGCTGAAGCTACTTCGGAGAAAATTGCTCTGGGGCGCTTTTTAGATGGCCGAGTTTCATGTGTCTTTGGGACACATACCCATGTAGCTACGGCTGATTCTCAAATTCTTCCTGGTGGTACAGCGTATATTACCGATTTGGGGATGACCGGTTCTCAGGATTCCGTAATCGGTATGGAAATAGAAGGTATCCTCCATCGATTTTTGACTCAGATGCCTACTAAGTTTAAAGTAGCTCGAGGAAATTGTTGGCTAAATGGGATTGTATTGGAGGTAGATGATGCTACCGGAAAAGCGACGGATATTATACAAGTTTCCGTCTCTTAGTTTAGAAACAGGGAAGTCAAATTTTTAATAACTTTACAGGAGGAGTAACCCATGGATGTTCTAAAAGTTTCGTCAAGATCTAACCCCAATGCGGTAGCTGGTGCTTTAGCCGGATCAATTCGGGAAAAAGGAGTGGCTGAAATCCAGGCAGTAGGAGCCGGGGCAGTTAACCAAGCGATAAAAGCAATAGCTATTGCTCGCGGCTATATTGCTCCCAGTGGAATTGATTTGGTTTGTATTCCCGCTTTCACTGATATCAATATCGATGGAGAAGAACGAACGGCTATCAAACTGGTAGTAAAACCTAGAAGTGCTTGAAAAGGAGGTATTACGTACCTCTTACTGAGTAGAAAGTAAGCCAGGTTATTATTTCAACTTATGAAAAAAGGATTAACTTTTGCTATAAAAACTTTCGGCTGTCAGATGAATAAGAGCCGATCGGAGCACCTGGTTCATCTTTTGGAAAACGAAGGGTTTTCCCTGGGGGATAAGGATTCGGCTCAAATTTTAATTTTTAATACCTGTGCGGTGCGAGAGCACGCGGTGGAAAAAGCGGTAAGTATTATTTCTTGTCTATCCCGCCGCAATTCATCTCCTTATCCTCTGATCGTAGTTTGTGGATGTATGAGCCAGCTTTATCGAGAAAAGTTGTTAAAACGGGTACCAGCAGTTGACATTTTGGTAGGTACCCATAATTTAGAAAATTTACCCGAACTTATTACCAGAAGACTGGAAGAGCAGGAAAAAGTCGTTTCTTTTTGGGAAGAGGCTCCTTTTGAATTTCGAGAGGAAGGTTATCGCCGGACTACTGAAATTTCTACTTTTCTTCCTATCAGTTATGGATGCGATAATTTTTGCAGTTATTGCGTTGTTCCCTATACTACCGGTCGACTCAGAAGTAAGCCCCAAGGACTGATTTTGAAAGAGTTGGAAAAAATAATCGAGGAAGGGTTTAAAGAGGTAATCCTTTTAGGTCAAAACGTAAATGCCTATGGGAAAGATTTAGCTTCTCCTTCCTCTTGTTCTTTTATAAACCTGTTGGATACCATTGAAGACCGATGGGGGAGAGAGAAAATTTGGATTGGATTTTTGACTTCTCACCCGAAAGATATGACTCGAGGTATAGTGGAAAGAGTAAGGGAGAGCCGAGTGCTTAAACCCTACTTTCACTTTCCACTGCAGGCCGGATCCAACCGGGTTTTGAAGCGTATGAATCGAAAATATACCCAGAAACAATACTTGGAAATGGCTGCTTTTATTCGAGAAGCCATTCCGGAAGCTGGTATCGGTACTGACCTTATTGTCGGCTTTCCTGGAGAGGAAGAACGGGATTTCGAGGAAACTTTAAAAGTAGTGGAAGAGGTAAAATTTGAAGTAGCTTATACTTATTTATATTCTCCTCGTCCTGGTACTGCTGCTGCCCAGCTGGCAGATGATGTTCCTCTTTCTTCTAAGAAAGAGAGGTTACAGAAACTTAACAGCTTGCTTCGTCAATTACATCGGCAAAGAGTGCAAAACTTAGTTGCTACCAAAACTACTATTCTGATAGATAAAAAAGAAGCAAATTGGGTATCAGGGAGAACCAAAAGCAACTTACGAGTATACCTGCGGGACTCTTCTAAAAAATTGGGGTCTTTTGCTGAGGTAATAATCTCTCATACTGAAGGGAACAAGTTATGGGGTGAGCTAATTTGATTTCCTCTTATTCGGAAAAAAGAGGAAAAGAGTTAGCCATGGCTAAAAAAATGAAACCGGTGTGTATCGTAGGGCCCACTGCTACCGGCAAGACCTGGCTTTCCCTGGCTCTGGCCGAGCGAATTCCTTCCTTGGAAATAATATACGCCGACTCGATGGCGATTTATCGATACTTAGATGTGGGAACGGATAAACCTTCACCGGAGGAGAGGGGAACCATACCTCACCATCTGGTAGACTTCTTAGACCCCCAAGAGCGATGGAGTGCTTTTCAATTTAAGAGGGAAGCCCAAAAGTTAACTCGGGCTATTTTCGATCGAGGAAATTTTCCGTTGATAGTGGGGGGGACCGCTTTCTATTTGAACACCTTTTTAACCTCTTTTGCGCCGGCAGGGGTTCCGGCCGATTGGCGGATTAGAAAAACTCTGGAACAATTGGCAAATGAGCAACTTTTTTCTCTTTTGAAGGAAATCGATCCTCGAAGAGCAATTAAAGTAGGCAAACAGGATCGAAAAAGGCTTGTTCGAGCGCTGGAAATATTTTATAAAACTGGTTTACCTCCTTCTTTTTTTCAGCCTCAAAAAGGAAAGGTAAACAGTGAACATTCGCTTCTTATTGGTATCAGGTTCGATAAAGAAGAGCTTCAAGCAAAAATCAAAAAAAGGATTGATAGAATGTTTGAACAAGGGATAGTAGAAGAAGTTCGGCTTCTCCTGGATAGAGGTTATGCTGAATCTGACCCAGGGCTGAACAATTTCACTTATCGGCCGGTGGTAAAATTGATTAAGGGGCAGTCAACTTTAGAAGAAACTAAAACGGCCATTTTCCAGGGCACTATGTCTTTGGTGAAAAGACAGAACAACTGGTTCAAAAAGGCTCCTATTTATTGGTTGGAGAGCAATCAGAACCGAGAGGAGTTGGTTGATCAAACCATTAATTTAATTAGGAAAAAAGGAGGATGGAAGAAGTGAGCGAAGAGAAAAAAGAAACGACTTTGGAACCGGGGAAGATCAGAGACTTGGGTTACTATTTCCTCAATCTTTTATCAGCCAAGGCCTGGCAATATATGGGATTGCTTGCTCATCCGGAAGACGGTCAAATTCATGTAGATTTAAAAGAGGCTAAACTGGCGATTGACCTTTATGCTCTTATCCTGAGAGGAATAAAAGAGGAGATGACTCCAGGGGAAACGAATGAATTAGAAACTAACCTTTCTAATCTCCAGCTTAACTTTGTTCAGAAGAAAAAGGAAACGGATGAACAACAAATCTCCAAAAGTGAATGAAAGGACAGTTACAAATGACAAAATCTGATCAAGCAGATGGATTTTTGCAAGGTAAAGTGGCTTTAATAACTGGTGCCAGTCGGGGTATTGGCCGAGCAATTGCCCAAACTTTAGCTCAAAAAGGGCTGAAGTTAGCTCTTAACGCTCGTTCTCTGGACCAGTTAAAAGAGGTTAAAGCGACATTAACTACCGGAGAAGAGGAGGCTGTTTTGTGTCCCGGTGACCTGGGGGATTCTGCCACCCCCATTGCCGTAGTTAAAAAAGTCATCGATTATTTTGGTCAACTGGATGTTCTGATTAACAATGCTGGGGTAGCTCTTGCAAAACCTCTGGCTGATACCACTTTAGAGGAATGGGATGAACAGATGGCGGTTAATGCCCGCGCTCCTTTTCTCCTTTGTCGGGAAGCAATTCCTTACCTCAAAAAATCAGAAGTAGCTACTATTGTAAACCTTTCTTCGGTGGTGGGGACCAAGGGTTATATAAATCAGGGGGCTTATACCGCTTCCAAACATGCTCTGATGGGTTTAACCAAGGTTTTAGCCCGAGAACTTCACTCTGAGGGAATAAGGGTACACGTGGTTGCCCCCGGAGGAGTGGCAACCGACCTTATCTCTACTATGCGGCCGGACCTTAAAGCGAATGACCTGATTCATCCGCAGGAAATTGCTGATATTGTCTGGTTCTTGCTTTCTCGGCGACGAGGAAAAGCGGTAATCGACGAGATAAACGTCCGTCGAGCCTCTAACCAACCCTGGAAGTAACTGCTACTAACTTAATCAAAATTTCTGGAAGTTTTTACTTGACTTTTAGGCATTTAGGTATTATTATACCTAAAACAAAAAATGAAAGGATAAAAGATGTCAATAATCGAATTGCGAGAAGCAGCCTCTTTAGCCATCCATAGCATGGTTATTCTGGCTAAAAACAAGGGGAATTTACTTACAGTTAAAGAAATGGCCGAAGAATGTGGAGCCTCTCAAGCACATTTAGCTAAGGTAATGCAAAGATTAGCTAAATCCGGTTTGGTTGTGGCCAACCGGGGTCCGAAGGGAGGCTATCAAATCTCCCCCGAAGGGGAGAATGCTACCTTGCTTTCTATTTATGAAGCGCTTGAGGGCCCGGTCTTATCTAAAGAATGCTTCCTTAAGCAAAAAGTTTGCCCTTTTGAAAAATGTATTTTTGGAGGAGTTTTAGAAAAAGCAGAAAGGGAGATTAAGATCTATTTTGCTCAAACTAAGCTGAAAGATTTGGTTTTATAAAACTAACTTTAAGGAGGTGTAGTAACTTGTTTTGTTATCAGTGTGAACAAACCGCAGGAGGAACCGGTTGCACCAATTTTGGAGTGTGTGGTAAGGACCCAGAAACGGCTGCCTTGCAGGATTTGCTGGTTTACGCTACCGAAGGAATTTCTATGTATGCCAAAAGAGCAAGGGATTTAGGTGCAAAGGAACGGGAGATTGATACCTTTATTCTAAAAGCACTTTTTACTACCGTTACCAACGTAGATTTTGACGCTGAAAGGGTAAAAGATTTTATCCAGGAAGCTTATCAAATCAAAGAAAAAGCTAAAACTCTTTACCTTGAAGCTTGCAAAAAAAACGGAATCCCACCGGAGAATCTTACCGGACCTGCCAGCTGGACTCCGGCTGAAAACTTTACTCAATTGGTGAGACAAGGAGAAGAAGTATCGCTGGAAAAAGATGTAGATAGTTTAGGAGAAACGATAGCTGGTGCTAAACATCTGATTCTCTATGGTCTCAAAGGTATGGCTGCTTATGCCGATCATGCCCAGATTTTAGGAGTGGAAGATGAAGAGGTGTATTCCTTCTTCCATAAAACCCTGGACTATCTGGCGGGTAATAATTTCACTACCGATGAACTCTTAGCTACTGCCTTGGAAGTGGGAAAGTATAATCTGCAGGTAATGGGAATGTTAGACCAGGCTCATACTTCTACTTATGGCCATCCGGTTCCTACTTCGGTGCGAGTGACTCCGGTTAGAGGGAAAGCAATAGCTATCTCCGGCCACGACCTGAAGGACTTGGAAGAACTTTTGAAACAGACCGAAGATACGGGCATTAATATTTACACTCATGGGGAGATGTTACCCGCTCATGGCTATCCAGAGCTGAAAAAATACCCTCATTTAGTGGGAAACTATGGTAGCGCTTGGCAGAATCAACAAAAAGAATTTGATCTCTTCCCCGGGGCTATCCTTATGACTACCAATTGTATCCAAAAACCTAAGGCGAGTTATAAAGGAAGAATTTTTACCACCGGTTTAGTAGGCTGGCCGGAGGTAACTCATGTAAGTAATCGAGACTTCTCGCCCGTGATTGAAGCCGCTCTCCAGGAAGAAGGATTTACCGCCGATGAGCCGGGAGAGAATATAATGGTAGGCTTTGCCCACAATGCAGTTTTGGGTGTAGCCGATAAAGTGATCGACGGGGTAAAAGCAGGTAAAATCCGTCACTTCTTTTTAATCGGAGGATGTGATGGAGCTAAACCAGGAAGAAATTACTATACCCAATTTGCCCAAATGGTTCCTGCAGATTGTGTTATCCTTACTTTAGCCTGTGGCAAATATCGTTTCAATAAATTGAACTTTGGGGAGATTGATGGCATTCCTCGATTGCTGGATATTGGACAATGTAACGATGCTTATTCTGCCATTCAAATTGCGCTGGCACTGGCGGAAGCTTTTGATACCGATGTTAACTCTCTTCCACTTTCACTCATTCTTTCCTGGTATGAACAAAAAGCGGTAGTTATATTGCTGACCCTCTTACATTTAGGCATAAAAAATATGCGTTTAGGCCCCAGTATGCCTGCTTTTGTGAAAGACCCGGTTTATCAGGTACTTAAGGACCAGTTTAATTTAGTTCCTATTACCACTCCCGAAGAAGATTTGAAAGCCGTCTTGGGGTAAAAGAAAAGAGGAACAGCTGGTTTCACTTTAGAGAGAGGTGGACTATGAAAAAAATCGAGGTTAGCCGACTGTCGCCCATTCCCAAATCGAATAAGATAGTAGCTAAAAGAGTGTATGACGCTCCTCAAGCAGAAATTATGCATCTTACCATCGAGGTAGGAGAAACGGTTAAAAAACATACTACCCCGGTAGATGTGGTTTTTTATATCCTACGGGGCAAAGGAACGATAGAAATTGGCAACGAAGAAGAAACGGTAACAGCAGATAACTTAGTTGAAAGTCCAGCGAATATCCCCCATGCTTTGAAAAACATAGGGGAAGAGCCCTTTTCCATTTTAGTAATTAAAATACCAAATCCAAACAAAAGAGGGTAAGCATTCAAAAAGTCGGGAACTATAAAAAGCCGCTGGGAGAGAATTCTCTCCC
>JASGLU010000052.1 GCA_030156825.1 Candidatus Atribacteria bacterium
CTCAGTGGGAGAACCCCTTTATAATCCCCCGGAAAAAGCAAAAGAAAAAGACAAAACAAAAGACAAAAACTTAAAAACCCAAGACTACTGAGGAAGAAAAATCCTCCCTCAGTGGATTCCTGATAAAAGATTTCGGGAATGGCGGAAGGGGAAATATCTGACTAAATTTCAGGCATAACAGAAGAGGGCAAAAGAAAGTAATAGAGAGGATAAAACTCTCAATAAAAATTACCCTCCCCTTTTTCTACCAACCGAGTAAGGATTCTAAATTTTCTGCCAGAGTTTTGATGTTATAAAACTGTTCCACGTATCGCCTGCCATTCTTACCCAGCTCTATTCTTTTTTCCTCAGGTAGCTCGTAAATCTTAATTATAGCATCGGCGAGGGCTTCAGGGTTTTCGGGCTCAACCACTATGCCGGCCTTAGCCTCCTCTACAATGTTATTTTGGGGGTTACCAGCCATTACTACAGGCTTGGCGCTGGCTAAGTAGTCAAAGGATTTATTAAGGCTCACGCCAAAACGATAAATATCGAAGGCAGGGATAGAATACACCAAACAATCTGCCGCCAGCAGTACAGATGGAACCGCCTGCTTTGGTATTGGTTCACAGAAAGTGATGTTCATTAATCCAAAGCTCTGAGCTTTTTCCTTTAGCCTACTCTTTTCTGTACCTTCGCCTATCAGTATAAAATGGATATTTTCGGACTTTTCTTGAATTAATTTTGCAGCTTCTACTATTACATCCAAGCCATTCGGGACACCATGTGCTCCGGTATAGACTACCTTAAACTTATCATGGTATTGCTCAAAAACTTCAGCAACTTCCGACCCGGGTTCTAATGGCACAGGGTGGTCAAACCTCTCCAGATTTACACCATTGGGCAGCCAGAAGACCTTCTCTGAGCTTATACCTCTGCTTGCCACATAGTCTTTAGCATATGGTAATAGCACAATAATCTTTTCTGCTTTATGGTACATAAACTTTTCCCAGGCATAGAGTAGTTTAACAGGTAAACTGTTTTTCTTCATTGCTCCCATATCCACTGCCGTCTGTGGCCACAAATCTCTCACCTCAAAAATAAACCTGGCTTTGTGTCTGCGGGCGAGCCACCAGCCCGCCAGAGCAGCAAAGGGATGCATAGAAGAGCCGATAACCACATCTGGTTTGGTTAGACCCCGGCTGCACCTCAGGACTCGCCAACCGTAGGAGAGCATGTTCAGCACCCTGCGCCAGTTGTTGCCATAATAGGGAATAGTATTAACCCAGACAAAACGAACCCCGTCATACTCCTCAACCCTCATTTTTTCTCCGGGCTTAACTTTAAGATACTGGCGAGTGTGATGGTCAAAACCAGAAGCAAAAATCGTAACCTCATGTCCTTTTTTAACCAGCTCCCGGGCTAAATCAAAATGCCTGGTGCCCCCGGACATATCAGGGCTTATAGCATAATGATTTAAAATCCAGAGAGATTTACCCACTTAACATCTACCCCGCTCAACCAAATATTGTGCAATCTTTACTGCACTCTGTCCATCTCCATAAGGACATCCTTCAACACCCTCAAAATGCTTGAGACTCGACTTTATAGCATCAGCTACCACGCCAGCAGAAAAGGGAGGAATTATGCGATTCCACCCCAGATCTACTAACTCTACCCATTCTGTCTCTTCTCGCAGGGTGAGGCAAGGCACACGGTAAAAAAATGCTTCCTTCTGCACTCCACCGGAATCTGTGACAATGACTCGGGCGTTTTTCTCCAGCATCACCATATCCAGATAACCTACCGGCTCAATCAAGCAAATATTTGGGGCCACCTCATCGTAAAGACCTACCTGCACCAATGCTGCACGGGTCCGGGGGTGGAGCGGTAAAACCACTTTTATTTCCTGAGCAACTTCAGCAAAGCCCTCGAATATAGCGCGGAGGCGCTGAGGGTCGTCGGTATTTTCTGCCCGGTGGATGGTAGCAAGGATATACTCTCCGGGCTTTAGCTCCAGCCGATTCAAAATTTGGCTTTGACGCTCAGCCTTTTTGCCATAATAAAGAGCTGCATCATACATTACATCCCCTACCAGCTGGATTTGTTCCTCAGAAATTCCTTCTCGCCGAAGATTCTCCACCGCCGCCTTCGTGGGCGCAAACAAAATGTCTGAGGCGTGGTCAGTAAGCACCCGGTTAACCTCTTCTGGCATACGGCGGTTAAAGGAACGCAATCCTGCCTCAATATGGGCAACCGGGATATGAAGTTTCACAGCCGCCAAAGCTCCCGCTAAAGTGGAGTTTGTATCACCATAGACCAGCACCCAGTCGGGTTTTTCCTTGAACAACACTTCCTCAATGGCCTCTAACATTCTGCCCGTCTGAGCACCATGGGTAGCAGAGCCGATACCTAAGTTATAATCTGGCCGAGGGATTTCGAGCTCTTGAAAGAAAACCTCAGACATATTAGCATCATAATGTTGCCCAGTATGCACCAAAACTTCCCTAACCCCTTGAGTTTTCCGCAGCACTCGGGACACCGCCGCAGCTTTGATAAACTGTGGCCGAGCGCCGACAATGGTTACGATTTTCACTTTAACAACCTCTCATAAAAATTGAGAAGCACTTTGGCTTCATTATCCCAGTTATAAAAATTACGCACCGCCTCTTGCCCTCTCCTACCCATAGCTTCAGCCTCTTCAGGATGCGCTAATAACCACTCCATCGCCTCAGCAATTGCAGGTGGGTCCAGAGGATTTGCTACCAAGCCGCATCCTGCTTCTTCCACAATTTTCCTCCACAAGGGGAAATCTGAAGTCACAACGGGAATGCCAGCCGACATATATTCGAATAGTTTGTTTGGTTGTGAATCGCAATGGTTGGGAGCTGGATGAAATAAAACGAGCCCCATACGGGCATGACCTAAAAGCTCTCCCACTTCTTCTCTCGTCTGCCATCCCAAAAACTCAACCTTTTCCCAACCAGGCATCTTGCAAATATCATTATACAATTCTGCAGGGCTGAAAGTCCCGGCTAAATAAAGGTATGCCCCAAATTTTTCTGGTAATAATTCCATAGCTTTAATCATCTCACGGATACCACGAATAGCTGATATTCCGCCAACATATACAATATCGGCTGGCCGATTAGAATAAGGCACTGCATCAGGAACTGCAAGTTCATTTAGCAGAGGAAAATTCTGAACCACCACTGACTTTCCCCCTGGGAAGTGACCCACTATCGTTGGTGTAGCCGCTACAACACCATCAAAAAACCTTGAGCCTATATTTTCAAACAACGATGCACATTTTGCCACTATACGCCGCAAAAAAGATGGGATCCACGGTTTGGTTAATATTTGCTTTGGCACATCCTCATGTACATCATATATAACCTTTCTCCCCTTCAGCTTGAGCATAACCCCTACTGGAATTAATTCCGGGTCATGAAAGTGATATATTTGAGCATCTTCAGCCACGGCTGCCCGGTACACCCGCCACACAGTTTTAGTCATCCGCTCCCGCCGACTCCCGGGCTTTGGCACCGTCCGAATGAGCACCCCATCTACTACCTCATCTCTATCGTAGGGAGCAACCAGCACCACCTCATATCCAGCTTGCGCCAGCGTCCGGCACTCTTTATAAAAAATCCGGGTGTCAAAAGGGGAGTGAACCGAGGTGAGATGACAGACTTTTGCTTTATAATTTTTAGCAGTACTATCTTCCTGCATGTTTCAGCACATCCTCATAAACTGCAATTGTCTTTTCAGCATTCTTTTCCCAGGTATAGTTCTCCAGCACCAATTTACGCCCTCTCTCTCCCATAGCCTTAGCCTCTTCTGGGTGACTGAGGAGAAAATCCAGTGCCTCCACCAGGCTATCGACATCTCGTGGTTTAACCAGCATTCCAGTTTTGCCATGCTCCACAAAATCCTCAATCCCCTCTCCTTGGCAACCAATAACTGGCTTACCATGGGCCATTGCCTCTACATATACGACACCAAACGCTTCATTCCAGCTGGGAAGCGTAAAGATATCACATTCAGCCATATACTGCATTACACAGTCGTGGGGCTGACGGCCAAGAAATTCCACATAATCATCCAATCCCAGGGAAGCAGTCATTTCTTTAAGTTTGTTTTCCAAAGGTCCATCTCCAATCACCCGGTAGCGAAGCCAGGGGTATTTACTACAAAGACGCTGTAGAGCAGCAAGATTTAGGTCAATTCCTTTCGTGGATATCAAGTTAGAAACGCTTAGAAAGGTTGTTTTACGCTCTTGTTCTGGTAAACCCTCAAGTTCAGGTACCGGGACTTTCCTCAGATCGACCCCATTGGGTATCACCGCCAATTTGTCGTGGCAATCAAAGAACTTCTCAGCTAAATGCTTCAACTTGTTGCTAACCAATATAACCCGTGAAGCATGACTAAAAACGTGAGTAAGAGCACGTCGACAGTAAGCATTACGGTAAATTGTATGTTGCAAATCCTGACCGTGGATACTAACAACCAGGGGTAATTTTAGCTCGCAAGCGAGCAACACGCCTGCATATCCGTCGGGTAGCGCCACATGGGCATGAAGGATATCAAAGGGAAATTCCTGATAAATGTTTTTAACCAGTTCTCCGACCCCCCGATACATCCGCCTACCAGAGCTCGCAAAAAACCATGCGCCGGGAAAAGCCAAATATCGAGGATAAAAAACTTCTACACCATCCCAGACCTGGTGAGAGGGAACTTGAGAATATTTTCGCCACTTTCCCTTGATACAATTAATCGGAGGTGGGCTCCACGGTATTGGAGAAACTACCCGAACCTCTACTCCTTTTTCAATGAGCGCTCTAACCTGCTCGTGAACAAAAATTCCTCCTACTTCGTTAAAAGAAGAAGGATACATGTGAGAGAGCACCAGCACTTTCACGCAAACCACCTCTTTTGAGAACGCTGCTGCCAGTTTAAGAAAGCCAGAGCGAACGCAAACAGAAGCCATTGTGGGTTGAAGGCCATAATTGAGCTTGAACTGATACTAGCAAAGAAAAAACCAACGAGTGCCAATAAAAGAGCCTTTGGAAAGGACACGTATCTTGGGTAATAGGCCTCGATTCCCTCAAGGATAACATGAATTGGGACTTGAGAATAAGACTTCCACTTAGAAGATAAATATTTTATTGGAAAAGGAGCCCATGCAGTAGGAGATATAACTTTATTAACGCAACCCTGCAACTCCAATGCCTTAATTTGTTTATGCATAGCGATTCCCAAAAGAGGGTCATATGGGCGAGGATATAAATGAGTGATATGAAGGACTTTCATAGCTTCGAGACCTCCTGAGTTCTTATCCTTGGTTTATACTGGGAGTAGGCTAAACCCAAGAACAAAAGGAATATTGGCATGAGCTGCAAAGAGTGATAAATAGACGCAAGCATCATATAAAGCGCATATCCTGCAAACGTACCTTGCAGTGCAACTGTAAGAGCAACAATTGAGACTTCTGTATTAACACTGCGAATACGACAAAGGCCGATAAACAGGCTTCCAAACAGTCCCAAGAAGACCACCAATCCAATAACTCCGTATCGTCTCATTAATAGAAGCCATTCATTATCGACAATAGTTCCCATTGTACTTTTCCCTGGCCCCCAACCAAACAACGGCGACTCCATCCAAAGAGCAAAATGTGTATTCCAATTTTCCACTCGGCCTACCCAACTTGTCGCCTCAGTAAAATTAGCTAATTGGGAGTAGCGAAAGAGCGCCTTTTCTGGCGCGACCTGTAAAATAAAACATCCAACAATAAAAATAAACACCACTAATGCGACTATTCTCCTCCACTTGTACTTAATACCTCTCTGTCTAAGAAATAATATTAAAATCAACCCCACCGCAAGAAACGTGGCAACTAAGGACGTCCGAGACATAGTAAGAAAAAGCGCAAGTCCAAATACCGGAAGCGCCACCCAACACAGCAATCGCGTTTTGCGCTCTTGAAAAAACAAAACACCAGATATTGCCAGAGATATGGCCAATACCATAAGAGCACCAAACTCATTAGGATTTGGCGTAGTACCAGTGATTCTACCATGAACAAGCAAGCCTCTCATCTGAGTCGGAGCATAGTAGGGAGACAATACCTGGTTGATGCCGGCAAAGTCAATATATTGCATAAAACCAAAAAAAGCTGAAAGCATAAGAACAACCAACGCAAGTTTGTAGTAATGTTTAAAACTTGTCGGTTTGATATCTTGATTTGCAATTAAAGTAAAAATTAAGAAGTATAAAAGGAGTTTAATTAATTCCTGAAAATCCCTCCCAATAATTAGCTGGTTTTTAATAATTCCTGCATATGCCATTGAAACAAGGATTGAAAGACCGAAAAGACCAAACCATTTGTATGAAGGATATTTCCTGAGCCGAATTGGTAAACCCGTAGCCAGATGGCTTAGGAGTAACAGTCCCCATGCAATAACAGCGATGATAAATTCCGGACGAACATCTGGAATACCACCGGGCAAGCGAATGGGAGGAAAAAGAATTGCCACCACTAAAAGCGCTGGCACAGCCCGTCTAAGCGAAAGGACACCATCTAATCCAAAGAAGAGCATAATACCCAAGAGAAAAGCTATTATACCAATAATTAACATTACCCCAAGCATCGGGCGGCGAACAGCAAGCCAGACCATAAATGCTACCCCTATTCCGAATCCCAACCATATAGAGAAATCTATTAACCGTTGTTGCAATGATACTAACTGGTAATCGCTCATGACATCATCCTCTCTATACATTACAAGAGCGCACTAACCCCCAAACAATGAAGCAATGTAGCACTCACACCCCTTTTCCTGGTACAATTATAACAAAAGAATGCACTTTGGCTTAATACCAAATCCTCAAACATTGTATTATAGACTTTTTCGCTGCTTCACTAACTTCTCCACCTCGGCCACTTCTACCTCCATTCGCTCCTCCCAGCTCCAGAAGTTTTCCTCGGCAAATTTGCGAGCATTATTCCCTCTTTCAAATCCTTAGCTTCTAATTAGCTTAAGACTACATTCAAAAAATAATCACACTAAAAGAGTAAATTATTTCTTTTCTCCTTCTCTCAAATCCCTTAGCAAAGATCTTCCGAAAAGTACCACTTGGGTAATATATTTTCTTTGAGATAGTAATAATAGTAGCACCAAGACTATCTCTACCGGAAAAAATACTGTTTGTTTCTCAATGAAATACAACCCTCCAATTTGGAGGATAATAATAAGTATAGAAAATATTAATCTCATCCAATCAAGCCTTGCCTGAACAAATTTCCTTGTATCAACAACTCTCATTAACCACGTTACTAAATAAGCCATCATTGTCGAAAAGACCGCTGCCTGTATCCCCCACATAGGTATTAAAATAAAGTTGATTGTTATGTTCACGACAGCGCCAATTGTAGTTGAGGTAAATGCTCCAGTTGTTTTTTTTGAAGCAGTATAGTTTGTGCCAAAAAAGCTTGAGAAGGCATGAAATACTGTACCAACCAAAAGAAAGGGCACATATTTCCATGATTCATAAAACGCATCGGCGACAAACACACTCATTAACGGCTTAAGAATTAACAAAATTAAGCCAGTTACAAGAAACAAAAGTGAAGATAAAACCCCGAAGATATTTTTGTAAAAATCTTCGTACCCTTCTTTTCCATATTCTTGCATTGCAGATAACTGCCAAGCCATGAAAAATATACCATTTACAAGCGTAATCAATGAAGAGAATTTATATGAAACAGAATATATCCCGGTTGCATCAAACCCTAAGTAATATGTTAATATGTACCTATCTGACACCCCGATAACCCACCACATTAACCCATTTGGAATCAAAGGTACAGAATAAACAAGCATGGTTTTTAAAAATGATTTGTCAAAGGATTGGAAATTCAAATATTTAAAAACATTACCAAATGCTAATAAAATACATATATTAATAGCATGAGCTAAAACCATAGAAAGAAAATAACCTTCTAACCCCCATTTCAAATAAACAAGAAAGATTATATTAAAAGTAACAAAAGAGGCGGTATAAGCTAAATCAGAAGCAACAAAAGTTTTTATTTTTCCTAATCCTCTAACGAATTGTTTTAAAACACCATTCAGCATAGAAAAAAACAAAATTAAATAAAAAAATATAGTGTATGAAGAGAAAGGTTCAATCCTTCTAAAAATTGGGAAAAGAAGAAAAGAAATTAGCATACCGATTAAACAAAGAAGAATTCCATTCATTAAAACGCTTGATGCAGACTCGTTTTCTCTCATATCTACAGAATATCTAAAAACTGCTTCTATTGCTTGAAATGTAATTAAAGGGATTAATAAAGAAATAGTAGTTTGTAATACATCAAGTTGACCATAATCACTAGTGGATAAAAACCTCGTGTATAACGGAAGCATGAAAAAAGAAATAGCTCTAGAGCCTATACTTCCTATTGCAAATAAAAAGGAATTCTTAATTAAAGATTTATACTGATTCAATTAGTTTAACTTTTCTCCTATTAGGACGTTACGCACAAGGATTACACCCTCAATATCTTTTAAAATTCATTGATTCTTTCAGTAAATTCACCAATATTTATACTTTTTCGATTTTCAACACTTTACAAATTGCTGTTTTTATCTTTCTTTTTATCCCTATAGATATTTTATCTGTGCAATATTTTCGCACCAATATATCAAAGGGAATGTTGTCGTTTATGCCTTTCATGAAATTATCCCGGTTGGGGTTATACTGTGCAGATTTTATTGCTGCAGAATTATATTTTACTGCTTCATTAATATCCACTTCTTTATATATAATTTCGTTTCTGATTTTATTAAACATTTCCTTTCCCACTTCACTGTTTATAAAAAGCAGAGAAATGCCTTTATCGTCATCCATCTCAGATGCTATATTTTGAATGCCCCAAAAGTCTGCCAGGGTCATATCGCTCTGTGGATGTAAAGACTTGAATTTACATTCATAACACGAAGGGCGTAAACAAGCGTTTCTCAAGAAGGCTCTCATATACAAGTCATTGTTGAAGTTCTGCCGATACTCTGTATCATTTTTGAACAAAAATGATACAGAGTATCTCTTCCAGCCTTCATCCTTCAGTCTGAAAGAGATTCTCTGTGTTAGCGATTTTGCTTTTTCCTCTCTATATTCAATATATCTCTTCCATACCTTTGGCGAAGGCACACCATGGCATATTACATCAACGCATAATAAATTGTCACAAGACTTCCTCAGAAAAGACTTTAAACCTGCTATTTGACATGGCGTTCCCGTGAAAAGGACTTTTCTCCCAGACTCCAATATAGATTTTGCTTGTCTGTATGCATCACCTATCTTGCTTTGAACATATTTCGAGCCACGAAATTTCCCTATTTCCTCCCTCGTCTCTGCGTAGCTATGGACCACATCAAATTTTTCACCGAAAACTGCCCCAAAAACTACTCCTCCATCTTCGATAACTTGCTCCGACAGCACAGAAAACAACCCTCCTGACGAACTTTCCAACCTCACTTGTTCGTCTTTGTTTATACAAGCATAGGCAGTTAGGGCATTTTCAACAACTCTATAGTTCAGGACAGGACAGACGTCAATGCATAAACCGCATTCTATACATCTATTGTAATCCACTTTAGGATACCAAAAACCTTCCTCGTCTTCTACCATTGAAATGCAGTTGACGCTGTCTGGACATATATTTGCGCAGGCGTAGCATCCAGTACAGCCCTTTTTTTCTTTAATTTTTGTATCAATCACTGGTTCCCATCTCCCAAGCTGCTAACTACTCGGCATTTAACGCCATTTTTAAGAAGCCCAATGCCTTCTTACGTTCAGCCTCTAAGATAGAAGGCACGTGCGAGAAATCAATCTCAAAGAGATCATTCATTAGATCATCCATATTTTTGCCTTTCATGCTCTGCCATCTTCTCGATTCCAGCTTAAATTTTGATAGAAGCGTTTCTATTCTGGAAACTATTGAAGGGCCTATGCCAATTCTATTAAAGACAATAAAAGGCTTTTCAAACAATATCGAAAATAATGTACCATGAAACGAGTCAGTTAATACGATATCAGAAGAGTTGACGTAATCAATGAATTCGGCTGGGTCAGCCGTGAACCTCTTCTTATCTTTAAAGGTTGCCAGTTGGACAACTTCAAGATTTCTGTGGGCAGCTATAGTTTTAATTAGTTTCTTTGCATCGTTGCTCAACTCACCTAAAAAATATGTCAGCAAATACCGCCTTGAGGGCTTATGAACCGCCGGTTTCGATATAGACATCCATTTTTCTTTAGTTAGCATTAGCGTAGGGTCAACAAGCACGATGGCCTCTCTACCTGTAAGTTTTTTTATAATATCTGCACCGCTTTGCTCACGCACGGATAGGTAAGGTATCTCTGAAATATATTTTTTGTAATCCTCAAGACAACTTTCTGGCAACTCTGCAACGCCAAAACTAGGAGCATAAGCAATCCTTTTCCCCTTTGGAGCGAACGTGAGAAAATATAATGGTTTATCGCCAATAAAAGGGTGCCATACCTGGTCACTTCCTGTCACAAAAAAGTCATAATCCTCAGCTAAATTATTGAAGATATAATCATCATAGATAATGTCAGTTTCGGAAATATTCGTTTGTGTAAAAAGTTTAAATGCCCTACGTCTCTTATATATCAGGTCTTTATATAGTATGTGTATCAATTTGTTCTTGAGAGTATAGTATCTTTGTTTGTTTGTCTTATTTAAAAAAGATGTCATTTTTCTTTTTATTGCAACATTCAACGCTTCTTTTCTGGCTTCAACCCGTTTATAATATATAATAGTTTGAACTTCATAGCCTAAATCTTTTATTACTTCCTGAGTTGCATAATTTTGCAACCGATTTCCGTAATTATAATAACCAATAAGAGTAACTATTGCTACCTTTTTCACTTACTTTGACCCTCCTCAACAAAATAACCATTCTATTTCTTGCGCAATCTCACACAAATTACTTCAAACAGTTCTGTGGGATTAATCATCAGCACCTGAAACCATTATTTAAGCTTTTTATCATAAAATAATTCATAAAATTTTTCCTGAATTCTGCAAAAGTTTCTTAGGATTTTTGGCATTTCTATCTATCTTCATTTTATCAGGTTACTTATCTCCCCCGCCACCTTCTCCTGTATCTCCTCTCCTATCCCGGGCCAGATGGGGAGGCTTAAGACCTCATTTGCCACTCGCTCGGCCACAGGTAGTGTGGGGGATTTTTCCCTATAAACGGGTAATTTATGCACCGGCACGGGATAATAAATCATCGTGCCTATACCTCGCTCAGCGAGATACTCTTTTAGCTCATCTCGCCGCCCACCCAAGACCCGGATGGTATACTGGTGGTAAACGTGCTTTCCTCTATGGTCTTCAAAAGGCGTAACGATGCCAGGTATATCTTTTAAGAGCTCATGATAGCGCTGAGCTGCCTCTCTTCTCCCCTCAATGGCTTCATTGATATAGGTGAGTTTTACTCTTAAAATTGCGGCCTGAATTTCATCCAGGCGGGAGTTATAGCCCACGGTCTCGTTATAATATTTCTTTTTAGCTCCGTGGACGCGGAGCATTCTCGCAATTTCTGCCATATCATCGTCATCGGTGGTTATCAACCCTCCGTCACCAAAGGCACCCAGTGTTTTGGAAGGGAAAAAGGAATAGCAACCCACATCACCAATAGTTCCTAATTTGCGCCCTTGGTATTCTCCACCAAAGGCTTGAGCAGTGTCCTCAATCACTTTGAGATTATATTTTTGCGCCAGATTCATGATAGAGTCCATATCTGCTGCCTGGCCGTAGAGATGCACAGGTAATATGGCTTTGGTGCGCTCGGTGATAGCTGGCCCGATGAGCTCGGGGTTGATATTAAAGGTGCGCTCATCAATATCTACAAACACAGGAGTTGCCCCAATTTGGCTGATAACCTCAGCAGTAGCAAAAAAAGTAAAGGGGGTAGTGATAACCTCATCTTTCTCTTTTATCCCTGCTGCTCGGAGAGCAATAACGAGAGCATCAGTTCCAGAATTCACGCCCAGGGCATATTTTACGCCAAGATAGCGGGCAACTTCTTCTTCAAAGGCTTTCACATTTGGACCCATAATGAATTGAGTTGACCTTAACACTCCCTCTATGGCTTTCATATATTCGCCCCAGTGCTTTTCTATTTCTGGTGTGAGGTCAAGGGGGGGAATTTTGATATTGCTCATTCTCTCACCTCATTTAATCCTGATTATTTGAGTTTCATTTTGTTTTTGATATTCGCTGCCACACCCGGGGCACTGAGCTCTATCCCCCTCAAAATGGAGAGAGAGGCCACACTCACACGCCCATCCTATAGCTTTTGCCGGTACACCGGCAACCAGGGCATAAGAAGGCACATCTTTGGTAACCACCGCTCCGGCAGCGACAAAAGCCCATTCACCTATCGTGACGCCGCAAACGATAGTGGCATTTGCTCCAATGGAGGCATTTTTTTTGACCAGGGTTTTTTGGTAGTCGGCGCTCGTATTCCGGGGGTAAGCACAACGGGGAGTTTTAACATTAGTAAAGACCATACTCGGCCCGCAAAAGACATAGTCTTCTAAAGTGACACCCTCATAAACCGAGACATTGTTTTGTATTTTTACGTTATTACCTATTTTCACATTTCTGGCAACGTAGACATTTTGCCCCAGCGAACAGTTAGACCCGATTTCAGCTCCGCTACTGATATGGGAGAAATGCCATATTTTAGTGCCTTCTCCAATTTTTGCCCCCTGGTCTACATAAGATGATTCGTGCACAAAGTAGTTTTCGCTCATATTTTAGCCTCCAATAAATGGTTAGCTCTTTCTAAAACCTGAACCACCGCAACAGCACTTTCCCCATCTGAATAGGGTTTGGTGCGATTTTTACAACATTCTATAAAATGAGAAAGTTCAATTTTTAATGGCTCGGCATCACCCCGGAAAACAACCTCTTCTCCTTTATCTACATTTTCCAGTTTAGAATTGATACTTTTTTTATGCCAGGTGACGGTTTGCGCTATTTCATCATAAACTAACATACCCTCCTCACCTATCACCGTGAGGCGACGGCGCTTTTCTGGCCAGAGCCAGGAAGCGTGAAGGTGAGCAAAAACTCCCCCGGGAAAGGAAAGGTACAGGTATACATCATCTTCAATGCCCGACTGAAGCGCCCGCTGTCCGGTAACTTTTATCTCCCGGGGTTTTTCACCAACAATATCCAGAAAGACAGCCACATCGTGCACCCCGAGACTCCAGAGAGCATTTTCCACCGCTCTTGCCCGCCCCAGGTTCAGGCGCTCCTCATGGAGAGAGTAAAGCTTACCTATATTACCTTGAGCGATGAAGTTCTTAATCCACCTTATAGCCGGCTGGTAAAGCAAAAGATGCCCCACCATCAGTAAACAAGAATTCTCTCGAGCGATGTTTGAGAGCTCCTCTGCCTCATGCGCTTTCAGAGTCAGAGGTTTTTCCACAAACACATCTTTTTTAGCCATCAAGGCAGTTTTTGCCAGCGCATAATGAGTGGGCGCTGGTGTGGCTATTGCTATAGCAGATACTGGTATATCCCAGAGCCCATCGGCGCTATTTAGCAATTTGACATCGGGATAATCTTTTCCGACTTCCTTCAGGCGTTTTTCATCTTCATCCACAACAGCGGCCAGCGCTCCTAAACGGTAGAAATTCTTAACCAGATTTCTCCCCCAGTTTCCAGCTCCGATGAGGGCAACTTTTATCTCTGATTCTGGCAATAGCTGACACCCCTCTTACATTAAAATTTATAGCAAGTGTAACCCGGGATAAGAGGCCGGGTCCACTCCGGTAACTTTAGTAACTATATTTTTCGTATCCAGAACAATTGAAGCATTTGCAACTACCATCTCATAATCGACACCTTTTGTGTGGGCAGTGGTGATAAGAACGGCATCAACATCTTTGACCAGTTCTTTATCTAAAGGTTGGGAGTGGTAAATTTGACTCTTGCACCTCACCAGCTCGCAATAGGGGTCGTGGTAAATAACTTCTGCACCTTTAGCTTCCAGTTGATTCCACACCTTTAAGGCTGGCGACTCACGCACATCGTCAACATCGCCTTTATAGGCAACACCTAATAACAAAATTTTACTATTTTTCAAAGGTTTTTCCTGGTCGTTTAATAAATCCTGCAGGCGAGAGGTCACATATTCAGGCATAAAATCGTTAATCTCACCAGCAAGCTCTATCAGGCGAGTGTGATAGTCAACCGACCTTGCTTTGTAGGTGAGATAAAAGGGGTCTATCGGGATGCAGTGGCCACCTACCCCCGGACCGGGATAAAAGGGCATAAAACCAAAAGGCTTGGTCGATGCTGCATCTATCACTTCCCAGACGTTTATCCCCAGCTTCCTGCACACTATAGCCATCTCGTTAGCGAGAGCACAGTTTACGATGCGGAAAGTGTTTTCCAGAATTTTGGCCATCTCTGCCTCTTTAGGAGAAGAAACAGCAAACACTGGTGCCTCTAACACTGCCTCATATAGGGCTCTGGCGTGCTCAAGGCACAGAGGTGTGCACCCACCCACGACTTTGGGCGTGTTTTTGGTCTTGTAGCGCAAGTTGCCCGGGTCTACCCGCTCGGGCGAATAAGCTAAATAAAAGTCTTTCCCCACCTCTAAACCACTGGCAGAAAGAATGGGAAGCAAGACTTTCTCGGTTGTGCCGGGATAGGTAGTGGATTCCAGAACGACGAGCATATCTTTATGTAAGTAAGAGGTAATAGTTTTAGCGGTATTTACAACGTAGGTTAAGTCTGGCTGCTTGAACTCATCCAGAGGGGTGGGAACGCATACCGCCAAAACATCACATTCCCTGATACGAGAAAAATCACCTGTTGCCGAAAGATGGCCGTTGCGAGTTAAAGTGGAAAGGTCTTCCGGGACTACATCGCCAATATAGTTTTCACCACGGTTTATCTTATCCACCTTTTCAGGCTGGATATCAAACCCCAGTACGCAAAACCCTGCTTTTGCCTTCTCTACAGCTAAAGGTAGCCCTACGTAACCAAGACCGATAACCCCCACTTGAGCAACCTTTGATTTTATTTTCTCCAGCAAAGTTGACATCAGCGCTTTCCTTCCTATCGCTATTAGATATACATCGCTTTACAGCCTATATTATAAACTATCTTCAGTCCCCACTGATTAGTCGTCACTCATCACTGAATTTACCTTTACGAGTAATAATACTACTCAAAAATAGGGGTGTCAAGAAAATAGGGGGATCCTATCCTGCAAACGGCAATAATGGGGGCTTCGCCCCCCTTAAGCCCCCCGAAAAGATAAAACAAATACAAAAAAGCTTAAAAAGATAAATACTTACTGAGGAAGAAGAACACTTCCTCAGTA